>JBFGPT010000197.1:0-3872 GCA_041564575.1 Gammaproteobacteria bacterium
GGTCCAGTCGCCAAAGGTCAGGACCATGACACCATCGCCCTGAGTGGCGAATACACCGACCAGCACGGCCAGAAACAGGCCGCCGAGTATGGTCATTAACAGCTTCATCCCGGACCCGCTGGCGCTTATGTCCGCTTGATGAACTGCCGCACGGCGGCCAGGGAACCACTGATGTCCGGCATTGCCGGCCTGAGTTCCACTTCCTGCATGTTATTCAGCGATTCGAGTATGTTCCGGACAGGCGCGGTCTTCTGGTCAAAGTAGGCATCCAGCCACAGGACCGCCAGTCCGACCGATGCCTGCATTGTTGCGGTGTCCCTGCGCAACACAGCGAGCCTGGCGTTGGCCAGTTCCAGTTTCAGGTTCTGGTACAGGAAATATTCCTCGTTGGGCATGATAAAAGCGGTGCCGGCGCCCTCCTTGCGCTTGATCACGACCAGGGATTTCAATTCCCGCCAGATGAGCGCCGGGATGGCACGCCAGCCTTCCGCCGCAACGTTGTCTTCCGCAGTGTTCTCCGCGTCCACACCTGGCGTTTCGACGTCATCGATGGTGTTCTTCAGGGGCAGGGATTCGACGCGCTTCATCATGTCCGTGAGATAGGCCGACATGGCCGTGATATCCGGCAGGTTAATGTTCGACAGGGCATTGATGTCGGCCGCCAGTTGTTCGCGTAAGGGGATCAATGCAGGGTTGGCCAGTTCGCTCAGGCGGCTGTCGGCGGTCCTGAGGGCGGCGCTGGCAGTGGCCGAGTCCTGTTCCAGGTGCAACCGGTGCAGGGCGATTTGCACCAGATATTCGACTTCACGCAAGGTCCAGTCCTGGTCGCTATCCGGGCTTTGCTGTTGCAGGACCTCAAGGGCATCGGTCAGCACCGACTGGGTCTTGAGCATGTTGGCCGAATCCTCTTGCAGCCGCGAGATTTCCTCCTGCAGTCCCTGCAACTGCCCGTCCAGGTCCACGATGCGGCTGTTCAAGGCATGCCCTTGCGCGGCGCTGCCGCGGCCGGTCTGCTGCTGCACATAGAACAGCCAGGTAGTGGCCAGCACCAGCAGCAACAGGATCACGCCGAACACGATCAGTATCTTCCTGTCGACAGATGTCGTGGCAGCGCCGGTCTTGACCAGCGATGTGTTCTTAACGGATCTTTTCGCCGTGGTTTTCTTTGCAGAACTCTCCGTCACCTTGCTTGACTCCCGGCCAGAACTTCACACTTGTTAATGATACCCGCATCATCCGCCTCATCGACACTTATCAGGTCGTGGCTGAACCCCAGTGCGCGCGCATGCTCGGCCACACGTGTGCTCATGACAACGGCGGGCACATTCAGCACCGCCTCGCGGTGTTTCTCCGGCACCCGGCGAACGAACTCGTCCACCGCGCTATTGCTGGTCAGAATGACGATATCGGGCCTGGCTGATTGCCAGAATTCAATCTCCTTGTCCGGATCATACCATGTCGGGACTCGCCGATAGACTTCTGCGTAATCCACACGGGCGCCGGCCGCCCTGAGGCGGTGAGCCAGCAACTCGCGGCCACCCACACCGCGTATAATAAGTATACGCTTGCCACTGGCCGCGCATGCCTGCAGACCCGGCAACTCCAGCAGGCCCTCCGTATCGGCGCGCTCGCGCGGAAAGTCGACATGCTTGAAGCCAGCATCGATCAATGCGCCGGCGGTCGTCCGGCCGATGGCCAGTAGTTTATCGGAGTTCGCCTCAATGCGTGACTTGATCAACGGCAGTCCGAATTGCACAGCATTGGTACTGATAAAAATGATGTAACGGTATTGATCCAGTTGCGCGGCTATGCCGTCGAGGGCGGGTGATGGTTCGACCGGCTGGATATCGAACAGCGGATACGTGATCGGCGTACCGCCACGTGCACGGATCATCTTCAGCAGCTTGTCCGATTGCATGACCGGGCGCGTGACCAGGATACGGATACCGGCAAGGCTGTCAGGTTCAACCGGCATCGAGCACCTCTTTCAGGATCCGATCAGCGCCCTGGCGCAGCAGATCATCGACGGCCCGTTCCGCCATCTGCTCAAGCGCATCAAGCGCACCCCGGGCATCCACGCGGATAACCCCGGTCCCGTCGAGACGACCCACCATGGCGCGCAGCCTGGCAGCCGTCCCGGTTTCACTGGCATGCGCCGCGATAGGCAACTGGCAACCGCCGTACAGGCGGCGGCTGATGATGCGTTCCGCGGCGACCAGGTGATGGGTACCGGCATCGTCCAGGCAGCGGATCAAGTCCAGGACATTGGCATCACCGGCGCGGGACTCGATGCCTATTGCACCCTGACCGATCGCCGGGATGATATCATCGACGCTGATCAATTCGCGGATGCGGTGCTCGAGCTGGAGACGCCGGACACCGGCGGCGGCCAGCACGATAGCGTCGTAATCACCGTTATCCAGCTTGCCGAGACGCGTGCCGACATTTCCGCGCAGTTCACGGATTTCGAGGTCCGGACGCAGCCGTTTCAACTGTGTCCGGCGCCGCATGCTCGAGGTCCCCACCACGGCGCCGGTCGGCAATTCAGCCAGGCTGGCATGGTCATTCGAGACCAGGGCATCGCGGGGATCCTCGCGTGGCAGTATCACGGACAGTTGCAGACCGTCCGGAAAGTCCACCGTCACGTCCTTCATGGAATGCACCGCGATATCGGCGCTGTTATCCAGCAGGCAATGCTCCAGTTCCTTGATAAACATGCCCTTGCCGCCAGCCTGGCTGAGGGGCGCCGACAGGAAACGATCGCCGGCGGTCGTCATGCTGATCAGTTGCACATCGAGCCCGGCATGGTGCGCCTGCAACAGGTCCTGCACGTGCCGGGCCTGCCACATTGCCAGCGGGCTTTCGCGGGTTGCGATCCTGATCCGGCTCAACGGCATGGCCGATTGGCGTCCGCAACCGCTGTGGGTGAGTCTGTGGGGAGAACTCGATAATTATTGATGGCTGACATAATATCCGTTCATTAACATACACATAAGCAGTTCTGCGGCAAGGCCCGGGATATGAAGATCGGCATAGTGATGGATCCCATCAAAGGGATCAATATTGACAAAGACAGTTCGTTCGCGATGCTGCTCGCGGCCCAGGCACGCCAGTGCGAGCTGTTTTACATGGAATTGCCCGATCTCTACCTGCAACAGGCCGAGGCCCGCGCCCGCCTGCGCACTCTTGCAGTCACTGACAGCCGCGACGGCTGGTACCGGCTGGAGGAGCCAGAGGACCGGCCCCTGGCGGAACTCGACATCATCCTGATGCGCAAGGATCCCCCCGTGGACCAGGAATACCTGGTCGCGACCTATATACTGGAACAGGCAGCCCGACAGGGGGTCATGGTCGTCAACAATCCACGTAGCCTGCGTGATGCCAACGAAAAAATCTTTTGCACGCGCTTTCCGGAATTAATGGCGCCAACGCTTATCAGCCGGGACCGGTCTTTACTGCGAGACTTTCTCAGGCAACACGGAGAGATCATCCTCAAACCCCTGCATAACATGGGTGGCGCCTCGATATTCCTGATCAGACAGGGTGAGCCCAACCTGTCGGTCATACTCGAAACCATGACCGATCACGGCCAGCACTTCATCATGGCGCAGCGATTTATTCCAGGGATCGCGGACGGCGACAAGCGCATCCTCATGATCAATGGCGAACCCGTGCCCTTCGCGCTGGCGCGGACCCCGGCGGCCGGCGAGACGCGTGGCAATCTCGCTGCCGGCGGCAGCGCCCGCGCGCAGCCTTTGAGCGCACGCGACCGGGAAATTTGCAGCGCCGTCGGCCCGCTGCTGCGCGACACCGGACTCTGGTTCACCGGGCTGGACGTGATCGGCGATTTTCTGACCGAGATCAACGTCACC
>JBFGPT010000198.1:0-3859 GCA_041564575.1 Gammaproteobacteria bacterium
ACTCTATATTGGCAAGTGGTTGCCGGCGCAGCAGTTCAGGCAATTGCTTGAGGCAACCGGCTATTCCGACAGCAACCCTGCTGGCGGCACAGGTCGTTTTCGTCAGCAGGGGGCACGATTTGATATACACACACGCGCGTTTTCATTCTGGGATGGAGATCTCCGGGCCCAGCGTATCTCTGTCACCATACGCAGTGATCATATTACAGAGATACAGGCACGGGAGACTGGCAAACCGTTGGCCTATCTTCGGCTTGAACCGCAGCTGATTGGCAAGATCTACCCCCTGCATAATGAGGACCGCGTACTGGTGCCTTATGATCGTGTGCCGTTGCCGCTGGTTGATGGTCTCATTGCCGTCGAAGATAGACATTTTTTTGCCCACCATGGAATCGATCTGAAGGGCATTGCCAGGGCGTTCATCGCGAATTTTCGCTCCGGCGGATTTGTGCAGGGCGGCAGTACCCTGACACAGCAACTGGTCAAGAATTTCTTCCTGACGCCGGAGAGAACCCTGACCCGCAAGTTTAATGAAATGATCATGGCGCTGATCCTGGAGTATCGCTACAACAAGGCGGAAATCATGTCCGCTTATATCAACGAGGTATACCTGGGACAGGACGGTGCGCGAGGTGTGCATGGATTTGGCACGGCAGCGGAATTTTATTACGGCAAACCGCTGGAGGAATTATCGATCGCCCAAATTGCCTTGCTGGTCGGCCTGGTCAAGGGCGCGTCCTATTATAACCCGTACCGGCACCCCGAGCGTGCCCTGCAACGCAGGAACCTGGTGCTTGAACAGATGCATGAACTGGGATTTATCGAGCCGTCGGAATTAAAAAAGGTCCATGGAGAACCGCTGTCATTGAAGCCGGCTGGTGGTGTTAAATCGACAGCATATGAGGCCTTTCTGGATCTGGTCCGTGTGCAGTTGCTGGAGACCTATGACCGGGAGGATTTGCGTAACGCGGGTCTGCGCATCTTTACCACGCTGGATCCCGTGTTGCAGGTGAACATGCAATCGAGTATCCAAAAGCGCCTGCAACAACTTGAATCTGGCGCCAGGCCGGTTACGCGTAAACTGCAGGCGGCTGCCGTTGTGACGACCGTGGATACCGGGGAAGTCCTCGCATTGAGCGGCAGCAGGTTCCCGAAACGCGGCGCATATAATCGCGCCCTGAACAGCCGCCGCCCGATCGGGTCCCTGATCAAACCCTTCATTTACCTGGAGGCATTGTCATCCGGGCGCTACCAGCCATTGTCGATGGTCGAGGACGCCCCGGTGCGTATCAGTATGCCCGATGGCCAGTTTTGGCAACCGCAGAATTACAGCGGCGAAATGCATGGCCGGGTGACTTTACTGGAGGCGCTGGCGCGATCCTATAACCTGGCGACGGTAAACCTCGGTCTTGCTATTGGCCTCGACCGGGTCATCAAGCGACTGCATTCGCTGGGCATTAAGCAGAACATCAAGCCTTACCCTTCTTTACTACTGGGCACACTGGAGCTTTCGGCGCTTGAAGTGACTCAACTCTACCAGGTGCTGGCCAGTGGCGGTTTCCGTTCGCGCCTGCAGGTCATCCGCGAAGTCCTGACCAAACATGGCAAACCCTTGCAGAAATCCGATATTCGGGTGCGGCAGGTTGTACAGCCGCGATTTGCGGCCATGCTCAATGCCATGTTGCGCGTCGTCGTCAAATCCGGCACGGCGCGCCTGTTGCAACAGCGCTTCGATGCCCGGCTTGCTCTGGCGGGAAAAACCGGAACGACCAATGATTTACGTGACAGCTGGTATGCAGGATTCGGTGCAAATTACCTCGGCGTCGTCTGGATTGGCAAGGATGATAACAGCAGTACCGGGCTGACTGGCGCAACTGGTGCCTTGCGAGTCTGGGGTGATATTATGCAACATGTGGCACTGGAAGCCGTTCCAATGCCGAAGTTACCCGGACTCAAGTGGATCAGGGTCAAATCATTCGAAGGTGAGTGTGCCGGCGGTAATGAAATTGCCTTGCTGCAATCACAGCAAGTGGATCCTGGCTGGTTGTGTCACTGATTTCCTCATAATGTTGAAAAGACTACTTATATTTTTAATATTCGCGTTCTTGACTGGATGTGGCGCCGTGCCGACCGCGCCGGCGCCGGTCGAAGAGCGGGCTGGTGCAGCGACTACAGCGCCACAACCAGCTGCCGCACCGGTGGATGACGGCGCCGGGACAGTCACGCGGGAGACTCCGGTAGAGGACATTGCCGGCGACCCGGTGCCGGTGACAGCGGCGGATTCAGCGTCAGGCCCGGACCCTGCGGAACCGGTCGTGCTGGCCTTTCTGGACGAGGCGGAGTCCCTGGCGGCGGATGGCAAGACCGGTCACGCTATCGCCAGCCTGGAGCGCGGTATTCGCGTAAAGCCACGGGACCCCTGGCTTTGGCACCAGCTCGGCGTATTGAAACTTCGTGCCGGACAATGGCTGGATGCCATATCGATCGCTGAAAAATCCAACAGCCTGGCGGGGAATAACCGGGAACTGATACGGGGTAACTGGCTGGTGATTGCCGATGCCAACGAGGCTTTGGGCAATCTGGCGGCGGCCGAAAAGGCGCGACGCATGGCCGCCGGCGTGGCGCCTTACTAGATCCTGATCAGGGCGCAGACGCCTTGCCGCCGCGTTTGTCCAGCTCTACCAGTTGTTCGATCATGGTCTTGCCTTCGGTGCCTGGCATGGGCAGACGGGCGGGTGAAGCACTGTCCTGATCGGCCTCGGCCTGCGCTTGCAGGGCCGCTGTGACAGCTTCTGCCTCGGCTTGCCGGTTGATCTCCAGGCTTTCCCGCTGTAAATCGCGGATCATCTGTGCATGTTGATAGACGATCGAATTGGGATTATGACTGTCCTTGATGCGGCCCTGTCCGTCGTAGCCACCGGCCGGAATGATGGTGACATGCCGTTTACCGGCACCGCCCTCGATCACATCGAACCGGATCTTGTCCTGCGCATTGCCGGTGTTTGTCAGCAACAGACAGACCAGTCCGGTGATGAACATGAATGGCGTGATGTGACCTGAATGCATTTCCTTTTGTGGCGCGTAATTTTTGCCTATTCTAGCATCTCTTCATTGAAATCGCGCACCATCCGTCCACGAACAGCAGGCCGCGGACGAGTATTCATTCCCCGTTCTGCCTGTTCCTGAGCATGAACGCAAAGGCGATGACCTCAGCCACGGCCAGGTACAATGCCTCGGGTATTTCATCTCCCAGTTCCACGCGCGATAAAAAGCGGACCAGTTCCGGTTTTTCCTGCACAGGGATGTCATGTTGACGCGCCCGCTTGATGATTTCCTCGGCGATACAGCCATGTCCCTTGGCGGAGACGACCGGCGCCGATTCGCCGTCGTAACGCAGAGCGACGGCCTGACTGATCAGCCGGTCCTCACCGCTCATAACTGGATATCTACCAGGGTATCGATCTTTTGCCGTGACGGCAGCGACAGGCAACCGGCCACGCAGCGCAATTCTTCGACCTTGAGTCCAGCCTTGCCAAACCGTGAAGCGAGCAGACCAAGGTTGTCTTCGAACAGTTCCATGGTTTCAGCCTTGTCTGCATGAATGCTGGCGCGGATATGTTCACCGTTCAGGCCGAGACGCACCTGTACCGCACCCAGCCGATCCAGATCAAATTCAAGCACTGTCATCCATCCCGGGGTTTCCTGCGGCTGCTCATGTTTGCCGTCCTGCTGAATCATCAGCTTGAACACATCGAGTTGCTGCCCGTCGTGTACAGGAATCTCCATACTCCATACCGGCTGCGGATGCTGGTCCGATACCACGGCATTGTTTTGCTGGACATGCAGTCGTGACAGCCCG
>JBFGPT010000199.1:0-3852 GCA_041564575.1 Gammaproteobacteria bacterium
AGACTAATTCTTTTTTATTTAAGAGGTCTTATCTTATCCATTTTAATTATCGCTTTATCAAAAAAGGGCTTATGCCTTTTTGTATTGCTTTTTTTTATTAATTATTTTTTATCCATCATCTCCTTCAACCCCGCAAACGGCTTACTGGTCGCGGGTTTTGTTTTCGTTTCAACACTAACGCTGCCTGTCATCCCTTGCGCTACCAGCAGTTTCTGATGTTCGTGATCATGGCAATACACGCAAAGCAGTTCCCAGTTGCTGCCGTCTGTCGGGTTATTGTCGTGGTTGTGATCTTTATGATGAACGGTGAGTTCGCTCAGGTTCTTGCGCGTGAACTCGCGGTTGCAACGCCCGCACACCCAGGGAAACAGTTTCAGGGCCTGTTCGCGGTAGGAGTGCCCCCTCTCCTCGGCGGCGCGTCTTGATTCGGCGACGACCCGGTCGAGCTTGTTCGTCTCTTTCGGCTTGTCAGTGCGCATAGGTACCGAGCAACTCCGTCTGTTCGATAACGTGGCCCTGCATGGCCTGTTCCAGCTCACCCTTGGTGGGTGTGCCGAGATCGGGCAGGACCGTGTCCAGCGCATACAGCTTGTGAAAGTAGCGGTGCCGGCCGATCGGCGGACAGGGGCCGCCGTAACCGGTGCGTTTCCAGTCGTTCAGCCCTTGCAGGGTGCCGCCGGGCAGTGCGCTGTCTTTTATTGCTTCTTGCAGGCCAGCGGCGTCGGCGGGAATGTTGTACAGCACCCAGTGCACCCAAGTCATTTTCGGGGCGGCGGGATCGGGCGCGTCCGGGTCATCGACGATCAGCACCAGGCTTTTGGCGTTGGCGGGCACGCCCGACCACTCGAGCGCAGGCGAGATGTCCTCGCCGTCGCAGGTATAGACGGCGGGAATACTGCCCTCGTGTTCGAACGCGGGAGATGTCAGGCGCATGCTCATCGTGCCACTCCTGTTGGTTTCAGCCTGAACCGCGCCTGCGCCGATGAGAAACATCGCCAGCACGGCCAGGCTGAATGGGTGTCCGGCCTTTACCCGGACAGTATAGATCACGGCCCGTGGATCGATGAACACCTTAATCTTTCCCCGGCCATGTCAGGCCGACATGATCAACTTGCCGGGCCCTGCTTCTCCGCGGCCCTGATGAACGGCGTCAGGATGTCCATCGGCACCGGGAAGGCAATGGTGGAATTCTTCTCGCCGGCGATCTCGGTCAGGGTCTGTAAATAGCGCAGCTGGATACTTTGCGGGTTCTGCGACAACACCTTGGCTGCCTCCAGCAGCTTGTGCGAGGCCTGCAGTTCGCCCTCGGCGTGGATGACCTTGGCGCGGCGTTCGCGCTCGGCCTCGGCCTGCTTGGCAATCGCGCGGATCATGCTCTCGTCGATGTCGACATGCTTGATCTCGACATTGGCGACCTTGATGCCCCAGGCATCGGTCTGCTGGTCCAGGATCACCTGGATGTCGTTGTTGAGTTTCTCGCGTTCGGCCAGCATCTCGTCGAGTTCGTGCTGGCCGAGCACGGAGCGCAGCGTCGTCTGTGCCAGCTGGCTGGTGGCCATGTTGAAGTTTTCCACCTGGATGATGGCGCGTTCCGGATCGATGACGCGGAAATACACCACCGCGTTCACCTTGACCGAGACGTTGTCGCGCGAGATGACGTCCTGGCTCGGCACGTCCATGACAATAGTACGCAGGTCCACGCGCACGATCTGCTGCACCATCGGGATGATGATGATCAGACCCGGCCCCTTCACCGAGGTAAAGCGGCCGAAGGTGAAGACGACCGCGCGTTCGTATTCGCGCGTGATCTTGAAGATCAGCGGCAGGATGACGACCGCCGCAACGACGATATAGATCAGGGTGGTAAAAGTCATGGTTTCTCCTCCTCAGCGGGTACGACCTTCAGGGTGAGGCCGTCGAGTTCAGTTACACGCACGCGATCACCGCGCTTTAATGGCTGGCTGGCCGTGCCCTGCCAGGTCTCGCCATGGATCAGGATACGCCCCCTGCCGTCGAAATCTTCCTGCACCTTGCCGAAGCTGCCGAGCATTTCCTCCGCGCCGCTGACCACCGGCTTGCGGTGGGCCGCGAACACCATGCGGATGGCGACCAGGAAAAAGCCGCCGGTGACGATGCTGACCGCGACGATCAGCGGGATGGCAACCTGGATTTCGCTGCCCTCGGTGTCGAACAGGATCACCGAGCCGATGACGAAGGCGACGAAGCCGCCGATGCCGAGCGCCCCGAAGCTCGGGGCGAAGGCCTCCGCCACCATGAACATGATGCCGACCAGGATCAGCGCCAGCCCCGCGTAGTTGACCGGCAGGATCTGCAGGGCATACAGCGCCAGCAGCAGGCAGATGGCGCCGGTGACGCCGGGCAGCACGAAACCGGGATTGACGAATTCGAAGAACAGGCCGTAGATGCCGAGCAGCATGAGGATGTAGGCGACGTTCGGGTTGGTGATGACGGCCAGCAGGCGGTTGCGCCAGTCGCGTTCGAATTTCTCTATGAACAGGCTGGAAGTGTCGAGGTCGCGGTTGATGCCGTTGACGTTGACCTGCCAGCCGTTGGCCTGCGCCAGCAGGTCGTCGATGTCGCCGGCGATGAGATCGATCACGCCGCGTTGCAGGGCCTCGTCGTTGGAGATGCTGGAGCCCTCGCGCACCGCGTCCTCGGCCCACTCGACGTTGCGCCCGCGCATCTCGGCCAGGCTGCGGATATAGGCGATGGAATCGTTGAGGATCTTCTTGCTCATGGCGTCGGCGGCCGGCGCGGCGGGCTCATCGGCCGCGGCTTCATCATCGTCTGTGTCAGCGTCTTTTTCGGCGGATTTATCTTTCTTCGGTTTCGGCATCTCCGGCGGGTTCATCTCGGGCATGCCGCCGAACTGCACCGGGGTCGCCGCGCCGATGTTGGTACCGGGCGCCATGGCGGCGATGTGCGAGGCATACAGGATATAGGTGCCGGCACTGGCCGCGCGTGAACCGGACGGCGCCACCCAGGTGATGACCGGCACCGGCGAGGCGAGGATGTCCTGGATGATCTCGCGCATGGAGGTATCGAGACCGCCGGGCGTATCGAGACGCAGGATCACCACCGCCGCGTTGCGGTCGAAGGCCTCTTTCAGGCCGCGGTGGATATAGTCGTTGGTGGCGGGGCTGATGGCGTCGCTGACGCTGAGCACCAGGGCGACGCGGTCTTTTGCCTGCTCCTCCTCCTCGGCACTGGCGAACAATACGCCGCCCAGCACCAGAAGCAGGATGGAGACCTGCCGTATCAGCGAATGATCCAGGGCGTGCACCATGTTCGAAATCAGCATGCCAATGATTTCCCTCGTCGGGTGAATACTATAATCTTAACACCACAAACACCGGGATCGGCGAAATTGTTCCGGTCTATGCTGCGCTTCTTTTGTCTACCTTGACTTGCAGGCTGATATTGTCGTCATCCTGCAGTATTTTGAAAATCGAGAAGATATTTTCCGCCCGGGGGTTGCCATCCGGTCCGAGCATGCGGTGGATGCTCTTGCTGTCCTTCTTCATTTTCCTGGACAACTTCTCAAACCCGATAGTTGCATTGATATAATCACGCAAAATTGCCTTGCCTGTATCGATATCCCCTTCCAGAAAATTCTCGACGGATTCAGTCAATAATGCACGGCGGAATCTGGCGTCATTTTGCACGCGGTTCGCGATCGTTTCCTTGAATTGCCTTGTTAACGCCAACGTTTCACCTCATATCTTTCTTTTGCGTTTTTTGTAGTCTGCCCAGTACTTCCAGGCAATTTCTATATCTCTTTGCTGTCGTTTTTTAATACCACCATTTAACAACAAGATTATTGTTTGACCG
>JBFGPT010000200.1:0-3836 GCA_041564575.1 Gammaproteobacteria bacterium
ACATTATTGTATAGTTTATTAATAAGATTGCTCGTAACTGTTTGATTGAGGTAAACAAGTTTTGAATGAGACGGCAAGAACGCTGGTATTGATGATCATCATCACCCTGGCCCTGATGATGTTGTTCAGGAATTTCGCCACGCCCATGGCCATGGAAATCGATTACTCGCAATTTCTGAACGAGGTCAAGAGCGGCCAGGTGCAATCGGTGTTGATCGAGGGACAGTCGATCCGCGGCAAACGCGTGGACGATACCACCTTCACGACCTACAGCCCCGAGACGAACAACGACCCGCTGATTTCCCTGCTGGTGGAAAACAACGTGACCATCACCGCCGCCGAACCGAACAAGAATTCATTCTGGGCCACGGCATTCATCTCATGGTTCCCGATATTGTTGTTGCTGGGTATCTGGATCTATTTCATGCGCCAGATGCAAGGTGGCGGCAGTGGCCGCGGCGCGCTGTCCTTCGGCAAGAGCCGCGCGCGCCTGCTCGGTGAGGACCAGGTCAGGATTACTTTCAATGACGTTGCCGGTGTTGAAGAGGCCAAGGAAGAAGTCTCGGAACTGGTCGAGTTCCTGCGTGACCCGGGCAAGTTCCAGAAACTCGGCGGCAAGATCCCGCGCGGCGTGCTCATGGTGGGCCCGCCCGGTACCGGCAAGACCCTGCTGGCCAAGGCCATCGCCGGGGAGGCCAAGGTGCCGTTCTTTACCATTTCCGGTTCTGACTTCGTCGAGATGTTCGTCGGTGTCGGTGCCTCGCGGGTCCGCGACATGTTCGAGCAGGCCAAGAAACACGCGCCCTGCATTATCTTTATCGACGAGATCGATGCCGTTGGCCGTCACCGCGGCGCGGGCCTGGGCGGCGGACACGATGAACGCGAACAGACGCTGAACCAGTTGCTGGTCGAGATGGACGGCTTTGAGGGTAACGAAGGCGTCATCGTCATCGCGGCCACCAACCGCCCGGACGTGCTCGACCCCGCGCTGTTGCGTCCCGGCCGTTTCGATCGCCAGGTTGTAGTTCCCCTGCCGGACATCCGCGGCCGTGAACAGATCCTGAAAGTGCATATGCGCAAGGTCGCGCTGGGTGACGACGTCAATGCGAACATCATTGCCCGCGGTACCCCCGGATTTTCCGGCGCCGATCTCGCCAACCTGGTGAACGAGGCTGCGCTGTTCGCGGCGCGTGCCGACAAGAAGTACGTGACCATGGAAGATTTCGAGCGTGCCAAGGACAAGATCATGATGGGTGCGGAGCGGCGTTCCATGGTCATGAGCGATGATGAAAAGAAACTCACGGCTTATCACGAGGCCGGCCATGCCATCGTCGGGCGGCTCATGCCTGGGCATGACCCGGTATACAAGGTGACCATTATTCCGCGTGGACGCGCCCTCGGCGTCACCATGTTCCTGCCGGAAGAGGATCGCCTGAGCTACAGCAAGCAATACCTGGAAAGCCAGATATGCAGCCTGTTCGGCGGACGTATCGCCGAGGAGCTGATCTTCGGCAAGGAATCCGTGACCACCGGCGCCAGTAACGATATTGAGCGCGCCACCAAGCTGGCCCGCAGCATGGTAACCAAGTGGGGCCTGTCGGAAAAACTCGGACCGCTCGCCTATGGCGAGGACGAGGGCGAGGTCTTTCTCGGCCATTCGGTGACCCAGCACAAGAATATCTCCGACGAGACGGCGCATACGATAGACAGCGAGATCCGCAGCCTGGTCGATCGCAACTACAAGCGCGCCGAGAAGATCCTCAAGGACAATATCGATAAATTACACGTAATGGCGGATGCCCTGATCAAGTACGAGACCATCGACACGCAACAGATCGATACCATCATGGACGGCAAGATACCGGGACCGCCGGCGGACTGGGATGATAATGACACCCCGGGCAAGCCGGTCAGGGCCAGTGATGAAACACCGGCTGCCGATACCACGGATGATGATTCATCCATCAGCGGGCCGGCAAAACCGGCGTAACAACTCGGGCAAACAGCCATTGGCTGTTCGTAATTCGATTTCGCATGATTCAACACGGAAGTTAACGTTTCAACGGAGGCGTTAGGAATTTCTAGCAAACGCAAGTATTTCGGTACCGATGGTATCCGGGGCAGCGTGGGTGAAGGACCGATAACACCGGACTTCATCATGAAACTCGGCTGGGCCGCCGGTCGTGTACTCGCCAAGGAAGGGGAGGGTCCGGTGCTCATCGGCAAGGACACGCGCATCTCCGGTTACATGTTCGAATCGGCCCTGGAGGCCGGCCTGTCCGCGGCCGGTGTCGATATCCGCCTGCTGGGCCCCATGCCGACCCCGGCCATTGCCTACCTGACGCGCAGCACGCGCGCCCGCGGTGGTATCGTCATCAGCGCCTCGCATAATCCTTATTATGATAACGGCATCAAGTTCTTCTCCAGCAAGGGACTCAAGCTCCCGGATGACGAAGAACTCATGATCGAGGCGGAACTGGAAAAGCCGCTCGAGAGCGTTTATTCACGGCATCTCGGCAAGGCCATCCGCATGTCCGACGCCGCGCGCCGCTATATCGAATTCTGCAAGGGCAGGGTGCAACACGATGTGCACTTCGACGGTCTGAAGGTCGTGCTGGATTGCGCGCACGGCGCCGCCTACAACATTGCGCCCAAGGTGTTCGAGGAATCCGGCGCCAACGTCATCAGCATCGGCTCCGAACCCGACGGCCTGAACATCAACGAGGAATGCGGTGCCACCAAACCGATGCTGCTCAAGCATACCGTGATGGAAGAAGGCGCAGATATTGGCATCGCGCTCGACGGCGACGGTGACCGCCTGATCCTGGTCGATCATGAAGGCACTATCGTTGACGGCGACGAGGCCCTGTTCATCATCGCCGAGGCGAAACGGCAGAACATCAACGGCGCCGTGGTCGGCACGCAGATGAGCAACCTGGGCCTGGAACATGCCGTGCGCCGCCTGGACCTGGACTTTCTCAGGGTCAAGGTCGGCGATCGTTACATTCTCGAAAAACTGATCGAGGACAACCTGAAACTCGGCGGCGAATCCTCCGGGCATATCATCAATCTGGAAATGACCACCACCGGCGATGGCATTATCGCCGCCCTGCAGGTCCTGGAAACCATGGTCCTGACCGGAAAGTCTTTGAAGGAACTGAAATCGGGCATGACCAAGTACCCGCAAAAGATGATCAACGTGCGCATCGACCGGGACATCGACCTGAAAAAATTCCCCGCCATCGACGAGGCCGTGAAATCCGCGGAAAGCGATCTCGGCAACACCGGCCGCGTATTACTCAGACCCTCCGGCACCGAACCCCTGATCCGCGTCATGGTGGAAGGCGAAGACTCCAGCCAGATCGAGCATCTTTGCTCAGAACTCGCCCAGCAGGTGGAAACGGCGATAGAGGCGGGTACCTGAAGCCTAAAAAGCACCTCATTTGAGGTAGATACATCCATGCAAGATGGGTGTATAAATTAACAAGGAGGAATCAGCATCTTTCAGGGAGGAAGGACATGTTAATTACCCGCCGTTATATACCACACGCTTACAGCTTACTTGCTGTGTCTCGCGATATATTCATCCATAAGATCGCGCCAATAAAAAGGGTCGTATGAACCTGCCCCAATCACCGTTAATACTGTCGAACAACTGGCTTAAATATAGTGAAAACAACTGGGTATGTAATGTAAGTTAAATTTTTATGAACTGAAATTTGGAAATTCTGTTTGAAAGAATTTTCCCTCCCCCTTATAGTGAATTTACTGCAAAACAGTTACATAGTAACTTTTCAACAACCACTGTAATTTGTTGATTGAAAAACCATGATAAC
>JBFGPT010000201.1:0-3827 GCA_041564575.1 Gammaproteobacteria bacterium
CTGCTGCGGCGTATGTCATTCAGTGAGCGCGTGCGCCTTATCAGGAGAATGTCAGCGTTCAACCGCAACATGATCAAGCTGGTGCTGCGCTATCCCGCCGGGACGGTGGGACAGGTCATGAACCCGAACGTCTTCGCCGTGCACAAGAACCGCAGCGTCTCCGAGATCATCGCTTCGGTTAAGGCCAGTTACGACCTGGTGCGCAGCAAGGTTTATATCGTCGATGACGGGCAGCGCCTGACCGGCATGGTATTCATTCGCGATCTGTTGGTCAGCGAACCGGATATCCCCGTTGCGAAAATCATGCGTGAGCCCGAGGCCACGATATCCGCGCGCGCCAGCTTGGAGAGCGTCAAGGATCATCCACAGTGGAAAGATCGCGACAACCTGCCAGTGGTGGATCACACGGGTAAATTCATAGGCATTCTGAAACGGGGTGTGTTACTGGATGCGCTCGGACAGGCGCAGGATATAGAGCACATGGACGAGGGTTATATCGGTGCCGCGCTTGACGTGGCAGAGGTTTTCTGGAGCGCCTGCGCCACACTGATCACGCCGCAGGCAAATGCTGACAAGGGTCAAAAATGATGAACGACATTACCACACAAGTAGACCAGTCTATACAAAAGTTCGGACTGGAACGCTATCCGGCCGAGGCCACCCGGCTGATCGAACAAATGGACAGCGCAGAGATCGTAAGTTTGTTTTCAGCGCACAGTCTCACTGTCACGATCAAACTCTGGGAAAGGATCTCGCCGATCGTCGGCAGCAAGGTGCTGGAACAAATGCCCCTAAAGACCGCGGTGGAGGTACTGGAAAAACTGGATCCCAACCACGGCGCCAACCTGCTTAAATGCCTGGACGACGGCAGCCGCGAAAAACTGCTGGATAGCCTGTCACCCGGCTCGGCCCGCGACCTGCGCCGGGCACTGAATTTTGCGGAAGGCTCGGCCGGCGCCTTGATGGACGCCAGGGTCAAGTATTTCAGGCCGGACATGACGGTGCGCGAGACCATCGAGATATTACGTACCCTGGAAAAGAAGACCTACCGCAAGATCTACACTGTCGATGAGAACAATCGCCTGAAAGGCATGATCGAGATGGAAGACCTTGTACTTGCCGATCACGACGCAACCCTGTCTGAAGTGCAAAAGGATTCTCCCATCGTAGTGCAGGAAACCACCGGGCGCGAGGAACTGGTAGACCTGTTCGAGAAATACAAGACAACTGACATGCCCGTTGTCGATTTTGAAAACCGCCTCGTCGGCGTCATCCGTTATCACGTGATGGTCGACGCGGTGCGCGAGGAAAGCAGCGTGGATATGCAAACCATGGTCGGTGTCAGCAAGGACGAACGCGCCCTGTCGCCGCCGTCTTTCTCGATCAAGAAACGTTTGCCCTGGTTGCAGATCAACCTGGTGACGGCGTTTCTTGCCGCCGCGGTGGTTGGCGTCTTCGAGGATACCATTGCCAAGTACACCGCGCTGGCGGTGCTGTTGCCCGTCGTTGCCGGACAGTCCGGCAACACCGGCGCCCAGGCGCTGGCGGTAACCATGCGCGGCCTGGCACTGAAGGAAATCTATCCGCGCATGTGGCTGCGTATTCTGTACAAGGAATTCAATGTCGGCCTCTGGAACGGCGTCGCGGTCGCGCTCACCACGGGCCTGGGTGTTTATGTCTGGAGCCAGTCCATCGGGCTGACGCTGGTGATCTTCGCTTCAATGATTTTGTCCATGACCATCGCCAGTATCTCTGGAGCGGGGATACCGATTATTCTGACCATCACCGGCCAGGACCCGGCGCAGTCATCGTCCATCTTTCTGACAACAGTCTCCGATATCGCAGGTTTCTTCAGTTTCCTCGGTATCGCCACACTGTTTATCGCCATGTTGTAGCGGGCGGATGATTCAATAGGCAAGTCTGAGTTTCCTGTACACGGCGGACAACAACCATAACGGTCCGATCAACAGGAACTGCACATCCTTGAAAAATGAGGGCCGGCGGCCCTCGACCTGGTGGCCGACAAACTGCCCGATCCAGGCAATGATAAAAATGCTGCCGTAGATCAACAGCAAATTCTCAAGGCGGGTATCCAGCCACACTAACAGTGAATAGACCATCACACAGACCAGCAGCATGCCGATTGCCAGCCGCCAGGACAACAACAGGTAATACGCCAGGCTGAATAACAGAAACAGAAGACACCAATTGACCGGCAGCGGACCGATGCGTGCTTCCGGGAACGGCAGCAACCATAACAGGCCCAGCAGGCTAAAGACGATCAGGGGTACACACAGCCAGTGCATGAACTTGTTGAACGCATTGCGGTGGCTTTCACCGTACTCGTCGAGCCATTGCTGTATCGTCCTCATTAAATCCTACCGGTCATCGCCAGCAGCCCGCCTCAGCCGCTCACTTCGGGCAATACGCGAATATAAACACATGCGATCAAGGATAGCACCGATAACAGCAGGATGACCGTATGCGCCAGGAACAGCTCGGCGAGGATACCGATCATGCCGCCGAGCAGCATGGCGATGCCAACCACCGTGTTACTGACCGCGACATAGGTGACGCGATTCTCCGCGTTGGCCAGGTCGACCAGGTAAACCTTACGCCCGAGACGCACCGCGCCATGCGCCAGCACCACCAGGAAAAACAGGAGGAACAGCGGCGCACCGTGCAGTTGCTCATGCAAGCCGGCCACGACCAGGCCATACAGCAGCAGACCGCTCGCACCCGCCAGCAAGGCGGCGCCGGCCATAACACTACGGCTGCTGCTGTCCGCGAGCCGGCCCACCAGCGGCGCGCTCAGGCTGCCGGCCAGGCCATTGATGATGATCAACCAGCCCAGGATAGAGAGTTCATCACGGAATATCCCTTGCATCAGGATCACGTAAAACGGTACGACCAGCGCCGTGCTTAATAACAGCACGCGGCTGATCACATACTGCCGGAACGATCCGTCATCAAACAAAATACGCAGGCTGCCCAGGGCATGCTCAAGCGCGTTACCGCCGCCCTCCGTGGCCCCTGCCGGTTCGACGATCTGCATGAATGACAGCAGGGAAACCATCCAGCACACAGCGGCGGCAAATAAAAACACGAGCAATACGGATTTCCCCTGCACGGCGACGACGTCGGCCTGCAGGAGCAACCCGATCAATAAAGTCGCGAGACCGGCCAGCGAGGTACTGTAACCCATGAGCCGGCCGCGCCGCGTCTTCGAGACGGTTTTGCCCAGCACATCCTTGGCGGATACCGAGCACAGCCCGCGGGCCAGGCTGTAGAACAACACGCACAACAACAGCAGCCAGCCCGCCAGGGCGCCCGTGGTGAGCATACTGACCAGCCACATCAGGATCAGGATCAATGCCGAGAGCATCGCACCCGCAAGCCAGACAAGTTTACGCCGTGCCATGGCGCGCACGCTGGCGGCAACGATCAGTTGCGGCAACAGCACACCGGATTCGCGCAATGGCACCAGCAGGGCTACCAGGCCCGCAGGAGCACCGAGCGCGGTGAATAACCAGGGCAGGGTCAGCCTGGCGCTGACCAGGTCATCGGCGATCTTGTTAAACAGGTTGGCAAACAGGTAAGCAAAAAAATTGCGCGGCTGATCCGCGCAGGCCGCGTCCGGGATGTCCTTGCAGACACGGGCGTCATCCTCGCCCAGCAACAGGTCGTACATCCAGGCAAGGCCCTGTTCAGTCGATGTGCGTGCACCCATGGATCAATAGTACCGCGTTTACGCCACTTAGCCTGAGACTGGCGCACCCGAGAGGGCGAGGCGGATCAAGAAAAAGACATTTAACATGTCTTTTCCC
>JBFGPT010000202.1:0-3826 GCA_041564575.1 Gammaproteobacteria bacterium
ACATGCTTGCTGGCATTAACTTTATTCGCTTGTTGCCAACTCCAGGGCCAATTGCCGGGCTTGATCGCAGGCCTGCTCCAGCCGGGCCTGATGATCGGAAAACAAGGCCGGTTCCTGGCAGTCGGCCCAGATCACATCAAATTCAGGGATTCCGATATATTTGAACGGGCCAGTGAGGATCGAGAGAAAATGATCCCCGGCATTGACCTTGTCCCGGCCACCACCGGATGAGACAAGCAACAAGAGCCTGCCGATATCATGCAAGGGTTCAATGCCGTTCTCGCCGAATCTGTAGGTATGCTGCGGCGAGATGATGAGGTCGATCCAGGCCTTGAGCACGGCCGGCATCGAGGAATTCCACACCGGGACAGCGAGCACCAGTATTTGCGTTTGCCGAAGGTATTCGCAGTGCCGCAGAAGATAGTCGATGCCGGAGGCTTTTGTCCTGCCCTCCCTCGCGCCGTCATCCTGCGGGGTATTATTCCAGAGATAGTCATACACGGCCGCGTCATAATACGGCGGCGGGTCGTCATAAAGATCAATTTTTTGCACCTGGTGCCTGCCTGATGAATCAACCGAATCAAGAAAGGCCTGCAAGATCTGGCGATCCGAGGACAGATCGAACGGCAGGGGATCGGAGTTGACTGTGAGTATTTTGATTGGTCTGTTATCCCGGAATATGGCGTGAATTTTGCTGCTGTGTATTACGTGTCGCAGGTCGGCAGTACCGGCCAAAACGCACCCATGGCGCAAGCAAAGGCTGTCATTGCGTGTATCTGCGTGAAGATAATTATTTCGATTAAGGCTACTATATCCGCCTTCAAAAGAACAAATATGGATCATGGTGCCGGGGCACCGCACGGTATTGATGCATTTCAAAATTCGTAAAGGTATAAATCTGCCGGTTGAGGGACAACCGGACCCGTCCATCCACCCCGGTCATAAAGTTGCAAGGGTCGCGTTGCTGGGCGATGAATATATCGGCCTGAAACCTACCAAGCTGGTCAGCGAAGGTGACCAGGTCAAGCGCGGCCAGGCCTTGTTCAGCGA
Organism: Gammaproteobacteria bacterium; assembly: GCA_041564575.1. GTDB lineage: Bacteria > Pseudomonadota > Gammaproteobacteria > Eutrophobiales > Eutrophobiaceae > UBA4486. The sequence continues at coordinate 1,051 of JBFGPT010000202.1, forward strand.
CAAGAAAAATCCGGGCGTCGTTTTTACCGCACCGGGCGCAGGACAGGTGGAAGCCATTAACCGAGGTGCCCGGCGCGTCTTGCGCTCGGTCGTGATCAAACTGGACACGGCGGGTTCCGAGGAAGACGAAACTTTCAGCCAATGCAACAGCACGGAGATCCCCGGACTGGATCCGGCCCATGTGCGTGAGACCCTGGTGAAATCAGGGTCCTGGACCGCTTTCAGGACGCGTCCCTACAGCAAGATCCCCGGCATTGACACGCTAGCGCATGCCATTTTTATCACCGCCATGGATACCAATCCCCTGGCACCCGATCCCGTCACGATCATCGGCGAACGCCCGGACGCCTTCAAGGACGGGCTGGCCGTGTTGTCGAAGTTGACCGAGGGTCCGCTCTATCTGTGCCAGGCACGGGGAGCCGCCATAGACACCGGGGACAACAACCGCGTACACACCGTCGAGTTCTCCGGGCCGCATCCCGCCGGCTTGCCCGGAACGCATATCCATTTCGTCGACCCGGTCAAAGCGGGCAAGACCGTCTGGACCATCGGTTACCAGGATGTCATCGCTTTCGGCAAGCTGTTTACTACCGGTAAAGTCTGGATCGAGCGCGTCGTCTCGCTGGCCGGCCCCATCGTGCCCAAACCCCGCCTGGTACGCACACGGCTCGGCGCCAATATCGAGGAAATGGTCGAGAACGAACTGATCCACACGGAGTGCCGGGTGATCTCGGGCTCCATTTTCAACGGCCATCATGCGCACGACTGGGCCGGCTATCTCGGTCGCTACCACAACCAGATCACGGTACTGGCGGAAGGACGCAAACGGGAGTTGCTCGGCTGGATCATGCCCGGGCGGGAGAAATTCTCGGCCACCAATGCCTTCCTCTCCAGTCTGCTGGCGCCCGAACGTTTCGATATCACCACTACCCAGAACGGCAGTCCGCGGGCGATGGTGCCTATCGGGATCTACGAGAACGTCATGCCCTTGCGGATGTTGCCCACCCAGTTGCTACGGGCCCTGCTGGTGCGCGATACCGATACTGCCCAGGCGCTGGGTTGCCTGGAACTGGACGAGGAAGACCTGGCGCTGTGTTCGTTCGTGTGTCCCGGCAAATATGATTTCGGGCCGATTTTGCGCGCCAACCTGGAACAGATAGAGAAGGAAGGTTAACCATGAACAGGGTCAGGAGATTTCTGGATCGATTACACCCCTATTTCGCCAAGGGTGGACCTTACGAGAAGTACTATGCCCTGTACGAGATGGTAGATACCTTCATATACACCCCGGCGGATGTCACGCGTACCTCACCACATGTACGTGATGCCATCGACCTGAAACGGGTGATGAGTTACGTGGTCGTCGCCACCCTGCCGTGCATCTTTATGGCCCTGTGGAACACCGGTTACCAAGCGAACCTGGCGATGGCGGAGATGGACATCGGCAGTGTCCCCGGCTGGCGCGGGGTAATCCTTGATGGCCTGGGTGTCGGGCATGATGCGGGGAGCAATTATGCCAACTGCATGCACGGCCTGCTGTATTTTCTGCCGCTGTATGTGGTTACCGTCGTAGTCGGTGGATTGTGGGAAGTCCTGTTCGCCGCGATCAGAAACCATGAGGTCAACGAGGGGTTCCTCGTCACCTCCATGCTGTTCACCCTGACCCTGCCGCCGGATATTCCCCTGTGGATGGTGGCGCTGGGCATTTCCTTCGGGGTCGTTATCGGCAAGGAGGTCTTCGGCGGTACCGGCAAGAACTTTCTCAACCCGGCGCTGACGGGACGTGCCTTCCTGTTTTTCGCCTACCCGGCATACATGTCAGGTGACGCGGTGTGGACCGCCGTGGATGGCTTCAGCGGCGCGACGCCACTGGGCCTGGCCGCCCTCGGCGGCGTGGATGCGGTCACCGGCAGCGGGATCACCTGGATGCAATCTTTCCTCGGCAATATCCAGGGGTCGATCGGATCCACCTCGACCCTGGCCTGCCTGCTGGGCGCGGCCTTCCTAATCTACACCCGGGTGGCCTCTTACCGGATTATTTTCGGCGTGTTTCTCGGCATGTTCCTGACCGCGGGACTGTTTAACCTGATCGGCAGTCACACCAATCCCATGTTCGCCATGCCCTGGTACTGGCATTTGTCGCTTGGCGGCTTCGCCTTCGGTATGGTCTTTATGGCCACCGACCCGGTGTCCGCGGCGATGACCGACCTCGGCCGCTGGATTTTCGGCCTGCTGATCGGCGTCATGACGGTATTGATCCGGGTGGTGAATCCGGCCTTTCCGGAAGGCATCATGCTGGCAATCCTGTTCGCAAATATTTTCGCGCCTTTGATCGATTACTTTGTTGTCCAGATAGATATTGCCAGGCGTAAACGCGGTTATGCCCGGGCAGGTTGAGCACAATGCTGAAAAAACTGCTTGAGATGAAAAACGATTCGACCGCCAAGACCCTGGCGGTCGCGGTGCTGCTGTGCCTGGTCTGCTCGGTCATCGTCTCCGCAGCGGCGGTTGGCCTGAAACCGTTACAACAAAAAAACAAGGGGGCCGATATCAAGAAAAACATACTGGATGTCGCCGGATTGTTGCAGGCTGGTGTAGACCTTGATGCCGCGTTCAGCGATATCGAGGCCAGAATTGTGGACCTTGAAACGGGTGAATTTACCGATGCCGTTGACATCAACGCATACAACCAGCGCAAGGCAGCCAAAGATCCTGCCCTCAGCATGGCCGTGCCGGCCGAAAATGACACGGCCAGGATCAAGCGGCGTGCTAACTA
>JBFGPT010000203.1:0-3815 GCA_041564575.1 Gammaproteobacteria bacterium
CCACGCCGAGGATATTGGCATCGACCGATGAAATGGCGGTGGCGATGGTCGCCAGCATGCCGCGCTGGTTGGTGACATCCATCCCCAGGCCGCAATGGAATTCCCCGTGCACCTTGTCCGACCACTCGACCTCGATCCACTTGTCCTGCTGGTGCTGGAACTCGGCGACGTTTTTGCACTCCTGGTTATGTACGACAATTCCGCGCCCGGACGTGACGACGCCGACGATGGGATCTCCCGGCAGGGGATGACAGCACTTCGGAAAGGTAATGACCATGCCTTCGCTGCCCTTGATGGCCAAAGGCATCGTATGCTGTGAACTGGGCGATTTGCGTTCCTGCGCCACGCCGCCGATCAGCTTGCGCGCGATCAGGGGCGCCATACGGTTGCCGAGGCCAATCTCGCACAGCAGGTCTTCTTCATCCGCCAGTTTGTATTCCTTCACCATTTTCCGGATCAACTCCTGGTCGATGTCCGCGTATTTCAGTGAAAACGCCTGCAGTTCACGGATCAACAGGCGCTTGCCCAGTGATACGGCCTCGTTCTGTTTCAGGGTCTTCAGGTAATGCCGGATCGCGGCCCTGGCCCTGGCCGTGATGACGAAGTTGAGCCAGCCGGGATTGGGCGTCGCCGACTTCGAGGTCAATATCTCGACCACGTTACCATTGACCAGTTGCGTGCCCAGCGGCACCAGGCGCTTGTTGACGCGGGCGCCGGTGCAGGTGTTACCGACATCGGTGTGAATCGCATAGGCGAAATCCACCGCCGTTGCTCCGCGCGGCAATTCTATAATCTTGCCCCTGGGTGTGAAGACGTAGACCGATTCGGGAAACAGATCGACCTTGACGTTGCTGAGAAACTCCTGCGGATTACCGGCAGTCTGTTGCATCTCCATGATGCTCTGCAGCCATTCCCGTGCGCGCTTGTGCGCGCCGCGGCGGTCCTGGGTACTGGCGCCGGTCTTGTACAGCCAGTGGGCCGCGATGCCTGATTCGGCGACCTCGTTCATATCATGCGTGCGGATCTGTACCTCGATGTTCACGCCATAGGGACCGAACAAAACCGTGTGCAGAGACTGGTAGCCATTGGCCTTGGGTATGGCGATATAGTCCTTGAACTTGCCGGGCACCGGCCGGTACAGGTTGTGGACCACGCCGATGGCGCGGTAACAGGTGTCAACGCTGTCCACCAGCAGGCGAAAGGCATAGACATCGTAGACTTCGTTGAACGACAGTTTCTGCTCGTACATCTTGCGATAGATGCCAAACAGGTGCTTCTCGCGGCCGAGGATCTGGGCCGGTATTTTTTCCTGCCGCAGCCGCCGTCTCAGGGCATTGCGGATCTTGTCGATGATTTCCTTGCGGTGGCCGCGCGCCTTGATGACCTGTTCGGTCAGGATGCGGTGGCGCAGCGGATGCAGGGCCTTGAATCCCAGTTCTTCGAGTTCCAGTCGGATATTGTTCATGCCCAGGCGCTGGGCTATCGGCGCGTAGATATCGAGCGTCTCGCGGGCGATACGCCGGCGCTTTTCCGGCGGCAGTGCCTCCAGCGTGCGCATGTTATGCAGGCGGTCGGCGAGCTTGACCAGGATCACGCGGATGTCATTGCTCATGGCCATGATCATCTTGCGGAAGTTGTGCGCCTGTTTTTCCTCGCTGGTATCGAACTTCATCAGGGTGAGCTTGCTGACCCCGTCCACCAGTTCGGCGACGCTCTTGCCGAACCGCCTTTCCAGCGCCTGCTTGTTCGTGCCGGTGTCCTCGATGACGTCATGCAACAGGGCGGCCTGCAAGGTCTGGTGATCCATATGCATCTCGCCGAGGATGCGGGCGACCTCCAGCGGGTGGTTGATATAGGGTTCGCCGCTCAGGCGCTGCTGGCCTTCGTGCGCCTTGGCGCCGAAGTTATAGGCGCGTTTGACCTTGGCGACATTGCCTGGATCCAGGTAATCGCCGATCACGCGTGACAGGTCAGTGAACTGCATCATCGGGAAATGTTAACGGTCTGCCGCTGGCGGGCCGGGATTGCGGGACCGGGAACTGAACGGCGACCCCGGACAACTCCGGGATCACGGAGATTATTCCGCGGGCGGCAGGGAAAACTCCGCGGATTCCGGAAATTCTTCATCGGGCTCCGGCTTGGTAATTTCATCGATGTTATCCCGCGTTACCAGGCCTTCCGCGATTTCACGCAGCGCGATTACGGTCGGCTTGTCGTTGTCTTCCTCGATCATCGGTTCAGAACCCTGAATGATCTGGCGGGTCCGCTTGCTGGCCAGCAGTACCAGGTTGTAACGATTGTCCACGTTACCCAGACAATCTTCTACAGTTAATCTTGCCATGATATACCTCTTCGAATTACTCAAGGGGCATCGGTGCCCCGCAGGCTGCGGATTATACCCGACTCGGGGTCATTTCTGAATTTTCCTGGCCTGCTCGGTCAGTTTGGACACGAAACGGTCGTAAAATTCCGACTGGTAGACCAGGCTGTGACGGCTGGAATGGACAATGGCCTGCATATGACCCAGGGCCTCGTCAAAACTGTCGTTGACCACGACGTAGTCATAGCCGCGGTAATGAGATATCTCGTTCAGGGCGTCCTGCATGCGCCGGGCGATGACCTTTTCGTCATCGTTGCCGCGGCCGCGCAGCCGTTGTTCGAGAGTTTCGTAGGAGGGCGGCAGGACGAAGATGCTGACCGAGCGCGGGAAAAATTTGTTGACCTGTTCGGCGCCCTGCCAGTCGATTTCCAGGATCACGTTCTTGCCCAGTTGCAACTGTTCCTCGACCCAGGCCCGGGAGGTGCCGTAGTGATAGTCGAAGACGGTGGCGTATTCCAGGAATTCACCATTTGAAGCCATGTTGCGAAAGGCGTCTTCCTCGATGAAGTGATAGGCAACACCGTCCACCTCGTCCGGCCGTTTCGGGCGGGTGGTATGGGACACGGAGATGACGACCTCGCCGTCCGACTGGTCGGCCAGCGCCTGCACCAGGGTGGTCTTGCCAGCACCGGAGGGTGCCGAGACGATCAGCAGGATGCCGCGTTTGTAGAAGTAGTCAGCGTCTTTACCCATGGTTACTCGATATTCTGTATTTGTTCGCGCATCTGTTCGATCAGGACCTTGAGGTTCACCGAGGCGCCGGTCATGCTCAGATCGGCCGACTTCGAGCCCAGCGTGTTCGCCTCGCGGTTCAGCTCCTGCATGAGGAAATCCAGTCGCCGGCCGATTGGCTTGCTGCTGTCCAGGGCGCGCCGCACCTCGCTGACATGCGCATTCAGGCGATCCAGTTCCTCGGCCACGTCCATCTTCTGTGCCAGCAGCACGATCTCCTGCTCGAGCCGGTCAGGGTCCAGTTCGCTGGTCAGTTCGGCCACCCGTGTTTTCAGTTTGTCGCGCACGGCCTCGACAATGGCGGGCATCTCTGCCTGCAGACGGTTTGCGATAGCACTGACCTCATCCGAGCGCGTGCGGATCATTTCCGCGATCTTCTCACCCTCGACCCTGCGGCTGTCAACAACCATGGCCAGGGCCCGGTCCAGCAGTGCCAGCAGTGCTGTGCCGACCACATCCAGGTCGATTGTTTCGCGCTCGATGACGCCGGGCCAGCGCATGATCTCCAGCGGATTGATGGCGCTGAACGCGTCCTCGGCTGTGGCCAGGGCACGGGCGGCATCGATCACCCGGACGGCGCGCTCGCGGTTGACCCGGATCTCGCCGGTATCTCCCTGGTCCGGGTCAAAGCGCAGGGTACAATCCACCTTGCCGCGCTTGATGGCGTCCGAGATCTTCTGCCGGATGACGTTTTCCAGCATGC
>JBFGPT010000204.1:0-3814 GCA_041564575.1 Gammaproteobacteria bacterium
CAGCGTTACCTGCAGCACGAACTGTTCAGAAAGTTCCAGGATTCCAACCAGACCTGGGTTATTAATCGTCACGAGGTCACGGACTGGGTCGGGCACGATTTCGAAATCCCCTACAAAATGATCATCTCACCGATCACCTCGACCGATAACCGTGTGATCGGCATGTTCGTGCTGGTAAATAACCCGACCCGGCCGGATTTTACCAATAGCGACAGAAAGCTCGGTGATGTCCTTGCCACAGAGACATCCAATATCCTGATCAGGAAACTGGATAACCTTACCGGACTTCTGAACCGGCACGGTTTCGAATCCCGGCTCATCAACGCCATCGAGAACAGGAAAAACACAGGGCAGGATTACTGTCTGATTAATATCAATGTTGACCAGTTCCGGATCATCAATAACACCGTGGGGTTTTCCGGTGGTGACAAGTTGCTCAGGGAAATCGCGCAGATCCTGCAGGATGAGATACCGGCTAAGTCGGTTATCGCTCGCACCGGCGCGGACGAATTCAGCATATTGCTGGAATGCAAGACAAATCATGCGACGGTGCTCTCCGAAAACATCATGCGGACACTCAGTGAAAGACCACACATCCATAAGAAGAGCCTGTTCAATGTCAACCTGAGCATTGGCATACTCAACTTGCAGGATGACATGCTGGTGCCCAGAAATGTACTCACCGCCCTCGAGATCACCTGCAAGTCTGCGAAATCCCTGGGGGGTAACCGCATCAGGGTCTATGACCCGCGGGATTCCGATCTGATCGACGAGCGTACCATGCTCAGCGATGCCAATATGATTCGCAAGGCCATCCATAAAAACAACTTTATCCTGTTCGCACAGGAGATAGTCCCGTTGAATCATAGCTCAGAAGATGGCCTGCATTACGAGATTCTGGTTCGCATGATAGACGGTAAAAACATCATATCACCGGGGAGGTTTATTCCCGCGGCCGAAAGGTACAAGGTCATGACCGACCTTGACCGGTGGATCATAGGGAATGCCTTTGAACAGCTGGCCGCATGGAACCCCGGTAATATCGGAACACGAATTATCCTGTCCATAAATATCTCCGGGCAGTCCATTAACGATGACCGCTTCTCGAGTTACGTCGAGAACATACTGAAATCCTGTCCGGTGAATCCGGACCAGATTTGTTTCGAGATTACCGAAACGGAAGCCGTCAGGAACATGGCGCAGGCCATCAAGTTCATATCGAGAATGCGGGAGATCGGCTTCAGTTTTGCGCTGGATGATTTCGGCAGTGGCATGAGTTCATTTTATTACCTGAAAAACATGCCGGTAGAATACCTGAAAATCGACGGCGCTTTCGTGAGGAACATTCTGACCGATGCCATGGATTATTCCATGGTGGAATCGATGAATAATATCGGCCATGTCGTTGGCCTGAAAACCATCGCCGAGTTTGCTGAAAGCAGGGAAATCTGCGAGGCCCTGGCCGGTATCGGCGTGGATTACGTGCAGGGTTATCACATCCAAAAGCCGCAAAGGTTATCCGAGATTCTCTGCCCTGAAAATTCCGCGTCCCGGCTGAAGGTCGCCGGAAATTGACAGGCGCGGCGGCACGACAATCTGCGCGGAATCTCCCATGGCACAGACACTCAGGGAAAAAAACTATAACCGGACGGTACTGACTCCGGCATGCAACCTGGTCGGCGATGCCGGCAAGGATCTGATCGACTCGGTCACGGCGTGTCTTGAGGACGACGAAGCCCGTATCATCATTGATCTGTCCGGGGTCTCCGCTATTGACAGCCGGCACCTGGAATACCTGCTTGATACCCATGACGCACTGGCAAAAAGAGGCGGTGGTCTCAGACTGGTCAAGGCCAACCCCCTGCACATGGATATCTTCCGTATTACCGGTCTGAAAAATCACCTTTCCGTTGAGAGTGCAACTGAACAGGTACTGCTCAGGTTTCCCGAGGCCCAGCGATCCGGCCCACGGCCCCTGCTGGGACAGATGCTGATCGATGCCGGGCTCAGCACTGAAAAAAATATCGAGGAAGCCCTGAAGCTGCAGTCCACCACCGGGCGCCGCATGGGCCAGATCCTCGTCGCCAAGGGCTGGGTCAGCGAGACCGATATGCTCGAGGTGCTCAGTTACCAGTTGCAGGTACCCTTTGTGAAACTGCGCAGTGGCCTGTTCGACCCCGACTTGTCCAACCTGCTGGACAAGGCCACCGCGCAAAGACTGAAAGTCCTGCCGCTGTTCCGGGTCCGCGACAAACTTACGCTGGCAACCAGTGATCCACAGAGCATTCCCGCGTTCGACGAAATCGAGAGACGCAGCAAATGCGAGGTGCACCCGGTGCTGGTGGAAAGCCGCGAGATCCACCAGTTCATCAACGACATGTACGAGGGCAGCAGCAATTTTGATGAAGCTGTCAGTTACCTGGAAGACGATTTTGAAATCATTGAACAGGAGAACAACGAGGATCTCGAGGCCATAGACGAACTGGCGGCCGGCAGCCCGGTGGTCAACCTGGTCAACGCCATCATCCAGCGCGCCATCCGCGACAATGGCAGTGACATTCATATTGAGCCGGCGCGAACCCGGTCTCGTATCAGGCTTAGAATCGACGGGGCGCTGTACGAAATCATGACACCGGCTATCGAGATGCATCCGGCGATCGTTTCTCGCCTGAAGATCATGGCCAACCTGGACATCTCCGAACGACGCCTGCCACAGGACGGTCGCATCCAGGTCAGCACATCCGGCCGTGTCGTTGACCTGCGTTTCAGTTCCCTGCCCGGTATATTCGGTGAAAAGGTCGTATTGCGCGTACTTGACAAGAACCAGAGTATTCTCGAGATCGACAAACTCGGCATGAGCGATTCGATCAAGAACGGTTTCGTCAAGCTGCTCTCTCACAGTAACGGCCTGATCCTGGTCACGGGCCCTACGGGCAGCGGTAAAACCACCAGCCTGTACGCGGCCATCAACCATCTGAATTCCACAGAGAAAAGCATCGTCACCATTGAGGACCCGGTGGAATACCAGCTTGACGTGATCAACCAGAACCAGATCAAGGAAAGCACCGGCCTGACCTTTGCAAAGTTATTGAAACACGTGCTGCGGCAGGACCCGGACATCGTCATGGTCGGCGAGATTCGCGATCACGAAACTGCCGAGATCGCTATTCAGGCAGCCCTGACCGGTCACCTTGTGTTATCGACCTTGCATACCAATGACGCCATCGGCGCAATCACCCGCCTGCTGGACATGGGCATACAACCCTACCTGTTGTCATCGGCCCTGATCGGTGTGGTCGCCCAGCGCCTGGTCAGAACCGTCTGTCCCGAGTGCAAGACCACCTATGTCGCTACGCCGGAAATACTCAAGCAGTACGGCATGGAAGACGAAAAGCGGTTGCGCCTCGCCAGGGGCCGGGGCTGCCCGTCCTGTTATGATTCGGGCTTCAAGGGCCGCATTGGAATACATGAAATCATCCATCCCGACAGCGATCTGCAAAAACTCATGATCACCAACCCCTCGCGCGATGAACTGGTGGATTACCTGCATTCGAAAGGCATCCAGACCCTGTTCGACGACGGCCTGTCACGCGTCAAACAGGGCCTGACCACCATCGAGGAAATCGAGCGCGTGGCCAATTTGGAGACCTGATCATGGCCCTGCAAATCGGTACACCAACGGCCACGCCACTCCCGGCAACGCGGGGTTCAAGACCTGCGTTCAGCCTCGCGTCGCGCGTGTCGAGCAAAGATCGCAAGTTTTTCACTGAGCAGTTATCGCTGCTGCTGGAGACCGGCAACAGCCTGTCCGACA
>JBFGPT010000205.1:0-3813 GCA_041564575.1 Gammaproteobacteria bacterium
GGAACGGCTGCAACAGGCCGGGCTCTTCTATGGCCACGGCACGGACAATGCCGCCGATGAGGCCTGTTATCTCATTTCCGCCGTCATCGGTCATGAACCCGTTTACAACAACTTTGATCCGGAACGGCGGGTCACGGCCGAACAGGCAACGCAGATTGACAGCCTGATCAGCACACGCATACAAACGCGGCTCCCGGCCGCCTACCTGATCAACCGCGCCTGGTTTGCCGGCCTCGAATTTTATATCGATGCCACGGTGCTGGTGCCGCGTTCGCCCATCGCCGAGTTGATCGAGGACGGTTTTCAACCCTGGCTGGCGGACGGCGCCCGGCGCGTGCTGGACATCGGCACCGGCTGTGGCTGTATCGCCATCGCCTGCGCGCATTACCTGGAAGGCGTCACGGTCGACGCCGTCGATATCGATCCGGCGGCGCTGGCGGTGGCGCGCCGTAATGTGGAAGCACATGGACTGCAGGATCGCGTGCGCCTGATCCAGACGAACCTTTACGAAAATATCGGTTCCGAAACCTATGACCTCATCGTTGCCAACCCGCCCTATGTCAGCCACGAGGAAATGGCCGAACTGCCGGACGAGTACCGCCATGAGCCGCGACACGCACTGCGGGCCAATGACGAGGGCCTGGCGGTCGCCATCGAGATCTTGCACGGCGCCGCCGCGCATCTCGAACCCGGGGGCTGTCTGGTGCTCGAGGTCGGATATTCCTGGCCGGCCCTGGCGCGGCGTTACCCGCAGGCCCCGTTTTTCTGGTTTGAATTCGAGCGCGGCGGCGAGGGCGTCTGCCTGCTGGACCGGGATACGCTGAGGCGATTTTTTGGTCCTGGGGCGATTAGTATTGGACAAATATAAATATATATAGATATATTAATACATCAGGGAATACAAGCATATCCACGCGACCATGGGCAATAAAAACAAAACCCTCCCCACCACGGACCAGGTTGCCGGCAATGGCCTGCTGCACCGACGGGTATTCCTGAAACAGGGTCTGGGTTTTGGCCTGGTGGCGATGACCTCGGCCCTGACTTCACGCGCGTCCACGGCGCAAGACACCACCGGCGCGATCGATCCCGCCCGGCCGCCGTGGATGCAAACCCCGGGGGCGGAGTTTTCCCTCTATGGCAGCCCCTCGCCGCACGAAAACCAGGTCGTGCGCTTTGCCTCACCCAACCGCGTGATGCGCATGAACGGTGCTTCCTGGACACCCCTGCACATGCTGGAAGGCACCCTGACACCGAACGGCCTGCATTACGAACGACACCATAACGGTGTGCCGCAGATCGATCCCGCACAGCATCGATTGCTGATACACGGGCAGGTCAACAATGCCCTGATGTACCGCGTCGAGGACCTGCTGCGCTATCCCATGGTTTCGAAGATCTGCTTCATCGAATGCGGCGGCAACAGCAACGCCGGCTGGAATTCGCAACCCTCGCAGGCCGAGGCGGGCTACTTTCACGGCCTCGCCTCGAACAGCGAATGGAGCGGCATCCCGCTCGCCACCCTGCTCGACGAGACGGGTATCAAGTCAGGCGCGAAATGGCTGATCGCCGAGGGCGCCGATGCCTTTAACATGCAGATCAGCGTGCCGCTGGAAAAAGCGCTGGCAGACGGCATGCTGGCCCTGTACCAGAATGGCGAGCGCCTGCGCCCGGAGAACGGCTATCCCATGCGCCTGTTACTGCCCGGCTGGGAGGGCGTGCTCAACGTCAAGTGGTTGCGGCGCCTGAAACTGACCGACCAACCGGTCATGGCCCGCAACGAGACCAGCAAGTACACCGAGCTGCAGCCGGACGGCAAGGCGCGCATGTTTACTTTTCCGTTGCAGGCCAAGTCGCTGATCCTGTCGCCCTCGGGCGGCATGGTGCTGAAATCCGGACCCGGGCTGTACCAGATCACCGGGCTGGCCTGGAGCGGCAACGGCAAAATCAGCAAGGTCGAGGTCAGCGCCGATGGCGGCGCGTCCTGGGCCGAGGCGGATTTGCAGGCACCGGTGCTGGACAAGGCCTTCACGCGCTTTCGCATTCCCTGGCAATGGAACGGCCAGCCTGCGCGCCTTAAAAGCCGCGCCATCGACGAGACCGGCTACGTGCAACCGGAACGCAAGGAGCTGGTGGCAAACCGCGGCCGCCATGGTTTCTATCATTACAACGGCATCGTGATCTGGAACGTGGACAAGGACGGCACCGTATCACATGTATATGAAAAAGATGACACCGAACCGACTGGCACTATTCGTATTGATACTGGCTGGGATTGAGGCCGGCGCGGCAGACCTTGACGCCGGTCCCGGCCTGGGCCAGCCGGTCAGTGACGCGGAGATCCAACGCTGGGACAGGAGCGTCATGCCGGACGGCGCAGGCCTGCCGCCGGGGCAGGGCACGGTCGCGGATGGCAAGGCCATCTACGCGCAGAAATGCAGCAGTTGCCACGGCGAGGGCGGGTTGGGCGATTCCGGCGATCAACTAGCCGGGGCCATCCACGCGCTGACCGACGAGTGGCCGGAAAAAACCATCGGCACCTACTGGCCGTCCGTCACCACGCTGTTCGATTTCACCCGCCGTTCCATGCCCATGACCGAACCCGGATCGCTCAGCGATGACGAGGTCTACGCGCTGGTCGCCTACCTGCTGTACCTGAACGGTATCGTCGATGAAAACGCGGTAATGAACGCCGAGGCCCTGAAAGCAATCCGGATGCCCAACGCGGGGGGATTTATTAATGCCTACGAGGAAAACCCGGGCGACTAGCCGCGCCCGCGTTGATTACTTTCCGGCTTTCGAACCGTTCAACATTATCGAACTGAATTCAGTATAATCCCCGCCAAAGTTTCAGGGGCCATCACCATGTCGGGGAACACCATCGGAAAAATCTTCACCTTGACCAGCGCGGGCGAGAGTCACGGTTTCGGTTACCTGGGGATCGTCGATGGTTGCCCGCCGGGACTGGAACTCAGCGAGGCCGACCTGCAGGTCGATCTCGACCGGCGCAAGCCGGGCCAGTCGCGCCATGTCACGCAGCGCAAGGAATCCGACCGCGTGCGTATCACCTCCGGCGTGTTCGAGGGGAAAACCACCGGCACGCCGATTGGTTTATTGATCGAGAACGAGGACCAGAAGTCGAAAGACTACTCGGCCATCCAGGATCTGTTCCGGCCCGGCCATGCCGATTACACCTACCAGCAGAAATATGGCATCCGCGATCATCGCGGCGGCGGCCGCGCCTCGGCGCGCGAGACCTGCATGCGCGTGGCGGCGGCAGGCATTGCCAAGAAATATTTGAGAGAAACCTTCGGCCTGTCGATTCGCGGTTACCTTGCGCAACTGGGTCCGAACAAAATCGAATTCAAATCCTGGGACGATGTCGATCACAACCCGTTCTTCAGTCCTGATCCGGACGTCGTCCCGCAACTGGAAAAATATATGGACCAGTTACGCAAGGACGGTGATTCGGTCGGTGCGCGCATCAATGTCGTGGCCAGCAATGTACCCGTCGGGCTTGGCGAGCCGATCTTCGATCGCCTCGATGCTGACATTGCCAAAGCAATGATGAGCATCAACGCGGTCAAGGGGGTGGAACTCGGCGCCGGTTTCGAGGCCGTGGCACAGCGCGGCACCGAACACCGTGACGAGATCGTTGATAATACCTTTCAATCTAATCACGCCGGCGGTGTGCTGGGTGGCATCTCCAGCGGCCAGGACATCCTGGTCAGTATCGCCCTGAAACCGACCTCCAGCATCCGCATCCCCGGCAAGACCATTAATAAACAGGGCGAGCCGGGTGAGGTGATCACC
>JBFGPT010000206.1:0-3807 GCA_041564575.1 Gammaproteobacteria bacterium
CATCGAACTGTGATAGTCGAGGTGCTCTCGGCTCAGGTTGGTGAAGATCGCCTGTTCGAAGCGTACCCCGGCGACGCGTTCCTGCGCCAGGGCATGAGAGGAAACCTCCATGACAATGGTTTGCGCGCCCTGTGCCGCCAGTGCGGCGATGCCGCCGTGTACGGTGATGGCATCCGGGGTGGTATTCACGCTTTCCTTGAGATTGTCCGGCATACCGATGCCCAATGTACCGATCATTCCCGTGGCGCGGCCGGCATCACTCATGGCATGGGCCAGTAACCAGGTGATCGAGGTCTTGCCATTGGTGCCGGTAATCCCGGTGACCGGGACCTGTTCGGAGGGCCGGCCAAAAAAACGTGCGGCGACTTCACCGATCACCTGGTTGAAATCCCCGACCTGGAACACGGGAATATTGATCTCAAGCAAGTCCAATTGCTGACCGGCCTCCACCAGCACGGCGGCCGCGCCGGCCTCGACGGCCTGGGGAATGAAACAGGCCGCATGCAGACGGCTGCCGGAACGGGCGCAAAACAGGTCACCGATCCTCAGCTTGCGGCTGTCCAGGCACAGGCCGGAAACGACCGTGGCATCCGCGACGGGAACCTCGACCAGTCCATCCAGCAGCTTGCGCAGGCTGACGCCCTGTTGTTGCAAATTCATGGCCGCCATCATTGATGCAATTCTTCCTGGTCCTTCGCCAGGGTTGCGATCACCTGGCCGGGCAGTGTCGGCAGGTCATCGGGCGGAATATTCATCAGGCGCAGGGCGCCGCTCATGACGCGGGAGAAGACCGGGGCGGCGACCAGGCCGCCGTAATATTTTTCACCGGCGGGTTCGTCGATCATGACGACCATCACCAGGCGCGGATTCGCGGCCGGCACCATGCCCGCGAACAGGGACAGGTAGCGATCTTCCGCATAACCGCCACGGGTGAATTTATGTACCGTGCCCGTTTTACCGGCAACGTGATAGCCCTCCACGGCCGCCAGCTTGCCGGTGCCATCGGCAGCCACCACCGCCTGCATCATCTTGCGGACCTGGCGCGCGCTGCCAGTGGACATCACCGGCACCCCGTCGACGGCCCTGGCTTGCCGCAGGATACTGACCGGCCGCAATACGCCGTCCGCGGCCAGCGCGGCGTAAGCCTGTGTCAGTTGCAGCGCCGTGACCGACAGGCCATAGCCGAAAGACATGGTCGCAAGCTCGACATCCGACCAGTTGTTGTAACCATCCAGCTTGCCGCTGGATTCACCGGGAAAACCGCTGCCGGTAGGCTGGCCGAAACCGAGACTGCTGAGGAAATTCCAGATATGCGCCGGTTCCAGCGACAGCGCGATCTTGCTGGCGCCGACATTACTGGATTTCTTGATGACGGTGGCGACATCGATCATGCCGTAGTTGCGGATATCCCGGATCACGTGCTGACCGACCTTGTAAAAGCCCGGCCGCGTATCGATACGTGTATCGAAGCGGTAACGGCCAGACTCCAGCGCCGCGGCTACCGTGAAGGGTTTCATGGTTGAACCGGGTTCAAAGACATCGGTGACACCACGGTTCCTGATGTTCGCGCTTTTCAGGCCACCGCGATTGTTCGGGTTGTAGGAAGGCTGGTTGACCAAGGCCAGGATCTCGCCCGAGCCGGCGTCCATCAGGATCAGTGAGCCGGAACGGGCCCGGTTTTGTGTCACCGCCAGTTTCAATTCCCGGTAGGCCAGGTACTGAATGCGCAAATCGATGCTGAGCTCCAGCGTACGTCCGGGATCGGGCGCCTTGAGGCTCTCGATATTTTCCACGACCCGGCCGAGGCGGTCTTTGAGGACCCGCTTGCGCCCGGGCGTGCCCTGTAACCATTCATCATAGGCCAGTTCCAGGCCTTCCTGTCCCTGATCATCGACGTTGGTAAAACCGATCACGTGGCCCATCACCTCGGCCGCCGGGTAGTAACGCCGGTATTCCTGCTCGCGGTAGACGCCTGGCAGGTCCAGCGCCATGATCTGCTGTTCCAGGTCCGGCTCGGCATGCCGTTTGAGGTAGACGAATTCACGGCCGATGCGATCGCGCAGGTGCGTCAGCAGTTCCCGTTCCTGCATGCCCAGCAGTCTGGCCAAAGGCCCGAGATCGGCACCTGACTCCAGCAGCTTGCGCGGCGTGGTCCACAATGATTGCACCGGCGTGCTGATCGCCAGCGGTTCGCCATGGCGGTCAATGATCATGCCGCGATGCGCCGGGATATCGACCACCCGCACGGAACGCGCATCGCCGTGGTCACGCAGAAAATCCTGGCGAACGATCTGCAGATCCACCGCGCGCCATAACATGACGACCATGCCGGCGACCAGCAAGACGATGATCAACCAGCGGCGACCGTGATAGACGGGATAGTCTTCGCTGTTCATGGCTGTACCAGTACCGTGGTTTTGCGATCCGGCATTTTCATCGCCAGTTCGTCACGCGCCATGGTCTCGATGCGCAGATCGGTGGCCCAGGTGCTTTGTTCCAGTTGCAGGCGGCCCCATTCCTCGTTGAGTTCGTCACGCACCTTTTCCAGTTTCTGAATTTCGACAAACAGGGTCCTCGCATCATGACGGGTAATGACGATCTGGATAGCCGTAACAAAGACCGCGGCCAGTAACGATAAAAACAGCAATGTTTTCATACGGCCAGTTTCTCGGCGACGCGTAACACGGCGCTGCGCGCACGTGGATTGGCCGCGACCTCCGCGGCCCCGGGCCGCACCGATTTTTCGATGATCTTCATGCGTGGATGCAACTGCGATTGCATCACCGGCAATTCGCTGGGATAGGGATCGCCCTTCACCTCGTTGCGAATAAAGCGTTTGACCAGGCGATCTTCCAGCGAATGGAAGCTGACCACCGCCAGCCGACCGCCCGGCGCCAGCGCATCCGTCACCTGGTCGAGCACGGCCTTGAGGTCCTGCAATTCCCGGTTGATAAAAATGCGAATGGCCTGGAAGGTGCGGGTGGCCGGGTGCTTGTCCGGCTCCCGCGTGGGCACCACCTTCTTGATGAGCGCCGCCAGCTTGCCGGTGGAATCAATGTCGATCTGCCTGCGCGCCGCGATGATGGCGTTGGCGATGCGGTTGGCGAAGCGTTCCTCGCCATAGGTGCGCAAGACCTCCGCCAGGTCTTTCTGATTGACATGCTTCAGCCAGCGTTCCGCGGTGATACCACTTTGTGTGTTCATACGCATATCCAGTGGACCATCGGCCTGGAAACTGAAACCGCGCGCCGGATCATCCAGTTGCGGCGAGGACACGCCGAGATCCAGAACCAGACCATCTGCCTGGCCGTAGCGATCGCGATCTTCCAGTTCCTGTTGCAGCCTTGCGTAGGAGGAGTGAACGATCGAGAAGCGCGGGTCCGACTTGAAACGCTGCTCGGCCGCCATTACAGCCTCGGGGTCCAGGTCAAAGGCCAGCAGGCCGCCGGCCCCGCCAAGTTGTTGCAATATCGCCGCACTGTAACCGCCGCGGCCATAGGTACAATCGACGTAAAAGCCGTCCGGCCTGATTGCCAGCGCCGCAACTGCCTGCTCCAGTAATACCGGTATATGTCCTTGTTCATGGTCGCCGTTCATACCACATGGTATCTGCCGTCACAGAGAGAGTGTCTTCAGGGTGTCGGAGGGCGAACTGTCATCATTGCCCACCTCCTGTAACCATTCATCACGCTGCGTGTTCCAGGACACCTCGTCCCAGAGTTCGAATTTGTTACCCTGCCCGAGTATCACGGCCTGCTTGTTGATGCAGGCATACTCACGCAACTCCAGCGGCAACAGGATGCGGCC
>JBFGPT010000207.1:0-3797 GCA_041564575.1 Gammaproteobacteria bacterium
CCATAGGCGCCGAGTACATGCATATTAATGAAACGGAACAGAAGCGCTGGATTCAGGATCGCCTGGAAGGCTGCGAGGGCAACCCGGATTTTGATGTCACCCAGAAAAAACGCATCCTCGGGCGCCTGATCGCCGCCACGGCCCTGGAGCAGTATCTGCACACCAAGTACGTTGGACAGAAACGTTTTTCTCTGGAAGGCGGCGAAAGCCTGATTCCCCTGCTGGACGAGATCGTACAAGGCGCCGGGGCCAGCGGCATCCAGGAGGTGGTCATCGGCATGGCCCACCGCGGGCGTATCAATGTCCTGGTCAACGTGGTCGGTAAACAACCCCGGGAACTGTTCGAGGAATTCGAGGGCAAACAACAGAAGGAATACGAGTCCGGTGACGTGAAATACCACCTGGGCTACTCCTCGGACATCGCCACCGAGGGCGGGCCGGTGCATCTGACCCTGTCCTTCAACCCCTCGCATCTGGAAATCATTGACCCGGTGGTCGAGGGTTCGGTCCGGGCGCGCCAGCAACGCCGTAACGACATCACCCATGAGCATGTCATGCCGGTATTAATCCACGGCGATGCCGCCTTCGCCGGCCAGGGCGTGGTCATGGAGACCTTCAACCTGTCGCAGACACGCGGATACAAGACCGGCGGCACCATACACGTCATCATCAACAACCAGATAGGTTTTACTACCAGTGATCCGCTGGATTCGCGCTCGACACTGTATTGCACGGATGTGGCAAAAATGGTGCAGGCGCCGATCTTTCACGTCAACGGCGATGATCCCGAGGCCGTGGTCTTTATCGCGGAACTGGCGCTCGAGTACCGGATGAAGTTCAAGAAAGATATCGTCATCGATATGGTGTGCTACCGCAAACACGGTCACAGCGAGGCCGACGAACCGGCCGCGACCCAGCCCATCATGTACCAGAAGATCCGCTCCCACAAGACGGTGCTGGAGATGTATATCGGGGACCTCATTTCCGAACAGGTCATCACCACGGAAGATGCCACCAAGATGGAAGATATCTACATCGATTCCCTGGAAAACAACCAGATGGTGGCCGGCACCCGGGTCGATATCACCCACACGGAATTCAGCATCAATTTCGACAAATACCGCAATACCACCTGGGACCAACCGACAGAGACGCGGCTGCTGGCCAATGACGTGCAACGCTACACCGACCGCATTACCGAGCTGCCGGAAAGTTTCGAACTGCACCCGGCGGTCAGGAAGATTGTCGATAACCGCAAGCGCATGGGTGCCGGTGAGCTCCCGTTCGACTGGGGCTTTGCCGAACACATGGCCTACGCCTCCCTGCTCGAACAGGGCCATGACATACGGATTTCCGGGCAGGACAGTGGCCGCGGCACCTTTTTCCACCGCCATGCCGTGTTACACAATATGAGCAATGGCGAACTGCACGTGCCCCTGCAATTCATCTCGGAAAACCAGGCCAAGTTTCTGGTCATCAACTCCACCCTGTCGGAAGAGGCCGTGCTCGCCTATGAATACGGCTACAGTTCGGCGGAACCCAATGCCCTGGTGATCTGGGAGGCCCAATTCGGTGATTTTGCCAACGGCGCCCAGGTGGTCTTCGACCAGTTCATCAGTTCCTGTGAGGCCAAGTGGGGTCGTTATTGCGGGCTGGTCGTCATGCTGCCGCATGGTTTCGACGGCCAGGGGCCCGAGCATTCCTCGGCGCGCCTCGAGCGCTATCTGCAGTTATGCGCCAAGGAAAACATGAGCGTCTGCGTGCCGAGCACGGCCGCCCAGATGTTCCATTTATTACGACGCCAGATACTCCGATCCTATCGCAAACCCCTGATCATCATGAGTCCGAAAAGCCTGCTCAGGCACAAGCTCTCGGCATCGCCACTCGAGGAAATGACCGAAGGAGAATTCAGGCTGGTCATCGATGAAATCGATGATATCAACCCTGATAACGTCAGCCGGCTGCTGTTCTGCTCCGGCAAGGTGTACTACGACCTGCTGGAGGGCCGCCGTAAAAATGGCATCGACAACATCGCCATCGCCAGGATCGAGCAGCTGTTTCCGTTTCCCAAAACGGCCGTGGAAGCCGTTATCAATGCCTACCCGAACCTGAAGCAGATCATGTGGGTCCAGGAAGAACCGAAAAACCAGGGCAGTTGGTACTATATGCAGTCGCGTGGCACCATGCACGGATGCCTGCAGGATCACCATGCCTTCGGTTATGCCGGCCGGCATTATTCCGCCTCTCCGGCCACCGGCCACATGGATGTCCACCGGCAGGAACAGCAACAATTGGTTGAAGATGCGCTGCAACTGGACAAGTTTGAGCAGGCCCGCAAGGAAGGTACCGGGACGGCATAATCATCACGTTCAAGAACTCAATACCGCCAGGAGTCTAATGTGCTAGTAGAAGTCAAAGTGCCCATGTTGGCCGAATCTGTTGCCGAGGCAACCCTGATGACCTGGCATAAACAGGTCGGGGATGAGGTCAAACGCGGTGACAGCCTGATTGATATCGAAACCGACAAGGTCACGCTGGAAGTCGCCGCACCGAATAACGGCGTGTTGACCGAGATCATCCGCAATGACGGCGACACGGTCACCAGCGACGAGGTCATTGCCCGTATCGATACCGAGGCGAGTGCCGGCAGCGGCGTCGCCGCGGCGGAACCGGCGGTACCCCAGCAACAGGAGCTGCCGGTACTGAACGAGGAGCACCCTGCCGAGGCGCCGGAACCGAAAATGAGCCCCGCCGCCAGGAACATGGTCGAGAACTTCAACCTGGATGCGCGCCAGATCAAGGATGCCAATAATGACGGGCGCCTGACCAAGCAGGATGTTGTCACGCACCTGGCGGACAATCCTGCGACTGCCAGCCCCGCGGCTCCCGTCGCCACGCCATCGGCGCCGGTAGCAGAATCACTCAGCGCTGTGCCATCACAATCACCTGCGCCGGCAACAGAGGTCCAGCCGACTCCGGCAAGTGCGCCGCCCCCTGCCCCCGCTGTGGCAACCACCGACGATGATCGGCGCATAGAGCGGGTGCGAATGACACGGCTGCGGCAGAAGATCGCCGAACGCCTGCTCGGCGCCCAGCATGAAAACGCCCTGCTGACCACGTTCAACGAAGTCAATATGCAACCGGTCATGGACCTGCGCGATCGCTACAAGGAAGAGTTCGAACAAACCCATGGCGTGCGGTTGGGTTTTATGTCCTTCTTTACCAAGGCAGCGGTCGAGGCGCTGAAAAAATTTCCCGTCATCAATGCCTCGGTGGACGGGACGGATATCCTCTACCACAACTACTATGACATCGGTATTGCCGTCAGCTCACCGCGCGGGCTCGTGGTCCCGATCGTGCGCGATGCCGAAACCCTGACACTGGCCCAGGTCGAGAGTACTATCCGCGAAATGGGCGAAAAAGCGCAGGCCTCGACGCTGACCATGGACGATTTGACCGGCGGCACGTTCACCATCACCAACGGCGGTGTGTTCGGCTCGTTGCTGTCTACCCCGATCATCAACCCGCCGCAAAGTGCCATCCTGGGCATGCACAAGATCCAGCAACGCCCGATCGCGGAGAACGGCGAGGTGGTCATCCGGCCCATGATGTACCTGGCCCTGTCCTATGACCATCGCATCATCGATGGCCGCGAGGCTGTCCAGTTCCTTGTCAGCATCAAGGACTTACTGGAAGATCCGGCACGCCTGTTGTTGCAGATCTAGGGCCGTCACATGGACAAGTATGACGTTGTTGTGATTGGCGCCGGCCCCGGCGGTTACGTGGCGGCCATACGC
>JBFGPT010000208.1:0-3787 GCA_041564575.1 Gammaproteobacteria bacterium
GCAGTTTGGTGCCCTTGATACGGAAATCGCCGGGCAATTCTGCTCCGATCATGGCCAGCGGATAGCTGCCGCCCGCCCTGACATTGCCGGCGCCGCAAACAACGGTCAGGGGTTCACCCGTACCGGCATCGACCACGCAAACCTTGAGTTTGTCCGCATCGGGATGCGGTTCAAGGCCGGTTACCCTGGCCACCACCACGCCACTGAAGTCCGGAGCCGCCGGGGCGACGCTGTCGACCTCCAGTCCGGACATGGTCAAACGCTCCTGCAATCCGGCACTGTCAAAGTCCGAATCCAGCCATTCACGCAACCAGGCTTCACTGAATTTCATCGCCGTAGCCCCGCGTGAATATTGTATTGAATGTGCATGTTCACCGGGCGTTAAACTGTTGTAAAAATCTCAGGTCATTTTCGAAGAACGCGCGCAGGTCCGGTATGCCATACTGCAGCATTGCCAACCGCTCGACACCCATGCCGAAGGCCAGTCCGGTAAAACGTTCACTGTCGATACCGACATTTTCCAGCACCTTTGGATGTACCATGCCGCAGCCGAGCACCTCGAGCCAGCCGTTGTCGCCCATGATATCGACCTCGGCGGACGGTTCGGTAAATGGAAAATAGGACGGCCGAAAGCGGATCTCGAGTTTGCGCGCGAAAAACTTTTCCAGAAATTCGATCAACAGCCCTTTCAACTGCGTGAATGTCACCTGTTCGTCGACCAGCAGGCCTTCGACCTGGTGAAACATCGGAGTATGGGTCATATCCGAATCACAGCGGTAGACACGTCCGGGGGCAATAAAGCGGAACGGCGGTTGTTTCTCCTTCATGTAACGGATTTGCACGGACGAGGTATGCGTGCGCAACAACATGCCGTATGCAATAGAAAAGGTATCGTGCATGGCCCTTGCCGGATGGTGTGCCGGGATATTCAGCGCCTCGAAATTATGGTAATCGTCCTCGACCTCCGGTCCCTCGGCAATCTCAAAGCCGGTCTGGCTGAACAGGTCCGCAATCCTGTCCATGGTCAAGGTGACGGGATGCAGACCGCCGGCCTGCTGGCCGCGCCCGGGCAGGGTCACGTCGATTTTTTCACTGAGCAGACGCTGCTGCAGTTGCGTGCCCTCGAGTTCGGACTTCCTGGCCTCGATGGCCGCCGTCAGTTCCTGCTTGGCCGCATTGACTGACTGGCCGGCACTTTTGCGCTCATCCGCCGGCAGGCGCCCGAGTTGTTTCAAAAGGCCGGTCAACTGGCCCTTTTTCCCCAGGTAATCGATGCGCACCTGATCCAGCTTTTGCAGATCATCTGCGGCCTGCACTGAATGCAGCGCGGTTTTTAATAACTCGGACAGTTCTTGCATAAGCAATCCAGAAATAAAAAAGGGGAAAGTGGAACTTTCCCCCGCACGATTTCGCCGTTGATCAGCCTTGCGTCTGTGTCAGCTGGCCAGGGAAAGCCTTGCCTCGTTGACGAGTTCGGCAAAAGCCTCGCTATTGTTAACTGCGAGTTCGGCCAGCAACTTGCGATCAATCTCTATGGCTGCCTTGTGCAGTCCATTCATCAGCTGACTATAGGACAGGCCATGCTCGCGTGCCGCAGCGTTGATGCGGGTGATCCAGAGCGCCCGGAACTGACGCTTGCGCTGGCGACGATCACGATAGGCATACTGGCCGGCCTTGGTGACCGCCTGCTTGGCGACGCGAAACACGTTTTTGCGACGTCCCTGATAGCCTTTGGCCTGGGCAATGACTTTCTTGTGGCCGGCCCTCGCCGTAACGCCGCGTTTGACTCTTGGCATGGGTAATTACTCCTGACTAGCTGTTTGGTAGCATCTGGGCGATGGCTTTTTGATCATGATCATGGATCGCGATAATGCCGCGCAGGTGCCGTTTACGTTTGGTACTTTTCTTGGTCAATATATGGCTGCGATGTGACTGGCGATGCTTGAATTTACCGGAACCTGTCCGGGAAAAGCGTTTGGCCGCACCTCGGTTTGTCTTGATCTTTGGCATAGTATGTTACCTGTTCAAAAATTCTTGTCTGCTCGTTTGTTGCTGATGGCTGCCTGTTGCTGATACTCGATAGCGGTATATAAATTCTATCTCCTGGGTGCCAGCACCATGATCATCTGCCGCCCTTCCATTTTCGGGTATTGTTCTACCGCGCCATAATCCGCCAGGTCGGTTTCGATCCTGCCCAGCATCTTGCTACCCAGTTCCTGGTGGGCCATCTCACGGCCACGGAAACGCAGTGTCACCTTGACCTTGTCGCCGTTCGTCAGAAACTTGATCCGGTTCCTCAACTTGACCTGATAATCACCGTCCTCCGTACCCGGGCGAAACTTGATTTCCTTGACCTGGATCTGCTTCTGTTTCTTTTTGGCCGCGTGGCGTTTCTTGTTTAGATCGAACAGGTATTTGCCGTAGTCCATGATCCGGCAAACCGGCGGTTCCGCGTTCGGTACTATCTCCACCAGATCCAGTTCCGCCTTTTCGGCGATTCCCATGGCCTCTTCAAATGTGATGATACCAACCTGTTCACCTTCTGCGCCTATCAACCTCACCTGTGGGGCTGTAATTTGATCGTTCAGGCGCGTCTGTTTATCTGCGGTAATAAACTAATCCTCCACTGTTACCGGGCGACGACCGAATTCCGCTATTTCAGTCTGGATGAGTTCCGAGAAAGCCTGCTGTGACATTGCCCCAAGGTCTTCACCGCTGCGGGTCCTGACGGCCACGGTGTTGTTTTCCTGCTCGCGGGCCCCGACCACCAACTGGTACGGGACGCGCTGCATTGCGTGCTCGCGGATTTTAAGGCCGATCGTTTCATTTCTCAAGTCAGTTTCAGCCCTGAGACCTTGATTTTTCAGGCTTTCCGCCACTTTTTCCGCATAATCTGCGAAATTCTCACTAATCGAGATGACCACCACCTGCGATGGCGCCAGCCAAACGGGCAGCGCGCCGGCGTTTTCCTCGATTAAAATGCCGATAAACCGCTCCATGGACCCCAGTATCGCCCGGTGCAGCATGACCGGCACCTGTTTGGCGCTGTGTTCGTCGATATAGCTGGCCCCGAGCCGCTCCGGCATGGAAAAGTCCACCTGGATGGTGCCGCACTGCCAGACCCGTTCCAGGCAGTCGCGCAGGGAAAATTCTATCTTGGGGCCGTAAAAAGCCCCCTCACCGGGTTGTAAGGCCCAGTCCAGGCCTTTTTCGTCGAGGGCGATTTCCAAGGCCTTTTCCGCCTTGTCCCAGACCTCGTCGCTGCCGACGCGCTGCTCCGGACGGGTGGAGAGCTTGATGATGACCTCGTCAAAGCCGAAATCGTCACGATAGGAGCTGGGGTAACCCGCAGACCAAATCAGCTCGCCTGTCTGAGCGTTGAGGCAATCAATCCGCTCGCGATCCTCCAGACGGTGAAACAGGATCAATTGTTGGCCCCTCACCACCGGACCGCTGAACCCTTGGCCGACTGGCCGGCTCCAGAGCGGGCTTTGTTCGGAGCTTAGCTTGGCCAAGGGCGGTCCGCGCCAGGAACCGTCCCGGTTTGGCCCGAGGAATTGGGGCCAGTCGTGCCCCTTCGAAATGGACTTGCCCTGCTCCTGCGCACTCAACGGAACGCGCGATTCGATGCCGTGGGCCATGCTCATGCGATCCTCGACCTGCAGCAGACCCGGCAGCAGGGTCTTGAAGTCGAAGTGGGTCATCAGGTCGAAATACGAGGCCTTGCTGACATTCTCGGCGTGGAAGATCTTGCGGAAGGTATCGATCGGCCGGTAATTCGAGAACC
>JBFGPT010000209.1:0-3777 GCA_041564575.1 Gammaproteobacteria bacterium
GGGGGTAGCGGATTCCCTGCTGCTCGGTGCCTTCATTCTCATGGTGATCCTGGCCAACCTGTTGATGGGCTCCGCTTCGGCCAAGTACGCCTTCCTGGCACCGGTGTTCGTGCCGATGCTGATGCAGGTCGGCATCAGCCCGGAACTGACCCAGGCCGCCTACCGGGTCGGCGATTCTGTCAGTAACGTCATCACCCCGCTGAATCCCTACATGATCATCATTGTCATACTGGTGCAGAAATACGTGCGCGGATCCGGACTGGGCACCGTCATCGCCACCATGTTGCCTTACACGCTGGTATTTACCGTCATCTGGACCGGGTTGCTGCTGTTGTGGCTGGCGCTGGGTGTACCGCTGGGTCCCGGCGGTGGACTGTATTACGGCGGTTGAATACCGGCGCCGCGCGCTAACATAAATGTGCTAGAATCGCGCACCGCCAAAAGCCGGATGTATAATTCGATGTCTGACAGGAAAAAGCCGATTTACAAGATCATCTTTCATAACCAGGGACGGATCTTCGAGGTCTATGCCGCGAACGTCTCGCACGATAGCCTGATCGGTTTCGTAGAGGTTGAAAAACTGATCTTCGGGGAGACGAGTTCGGTCGTGGTTGACCCCACCGAGGAAAAACTCAAGGCCGAGTTCAGTGGCGTCGAACGCACCTACATCCCGATGCATTCCATCATCCGCATCGACCAGGTCAGCAAGAAAGGCCAGGCGAAGATCACCGAGGGCGACACCGACGGCAAGATCATGCCCTTTCCGATGTATTCGAACAACAGCGAACCGTCGAACAAGTAGCCACCATTCCCTTCACGATTCCAGCAATGTTTGTACATGGGCGACGGCCGCGCTCGCCAGTCCGCGCAAGGCATAGCCGCCTTCGAGGATGCTGACCAGCCGACCGTGGCAATGCCGGTCGGCCAGTTGCATCAGCATGCGGGTCAAGGCCACGAAACCGGCATCGGTCATCTCGTAACACCCCAGCAGATCATCCTTACGGCTGTCGAATCCGGCCGAGACCAGGATCAGGTCCGGTCTGAAGGCCTCCACCGCGGGCAGCAATTGCTGACGGAAGGCATCGATGATCATGGCATCGGTGGTGCCGCATGGCAGGTGTACGTTGATATTGAATCCCGCGCCTGCGCCCGTGCCGGTCCGCGCCGGGTCGCCGGTACCCGGGTAGGCATACCGATCATGCGTTGAAAAAAACAGCACGGAGGGATCCGTGTAAAAGGCCGCCTCGGTGCCGTTGCCGTGATGATAATCCCAGTCCACGATCAGCAAGCGCTCGAGGCCGCAGGCCTGCTGCGCGTAACGCGCGGCGATGGCAATCGTGTTATAGAAGCAAAACCCCTCTTCGCGTCCCGTGTTAGTGGCATGATGACCGGGCGGCCGGCTGGCGCAAAAGGCGTTACGCAAGGTTCCGCGGCACACTTGGTCGACGGCCTCCAGCGCGCCGGCCACGACCCAACGCGTGACCGCGTGTGCCCGGGGGTGACGGGTCTGAATGGCCTTGATGTGGGCGGCGCTGTGGATGGTCCGGATCCAGGCATCGGGGTCGGCGCTGATTGGTACCGCTGCCGTCTGTTCGAAAATATCCGCTGCGCTGAAGGCGGCGTGGATTGCCCGCAGGCGATCCGGCGATTCCGGGTGTCCCGGCTGGATCCAGTGATCCAGGAAGCGGGGGTCATAGACCATGCCGGTCCGCGCCCCGGCGGCCGCCATGAGCCGCCGCGGCCATGCCAGGGCCGGTGTGAGAGCCACCGCGCCCGCCGCCAGTCCGAGAAACCTGCGTCTGTTCATGATTGTCAGCACACCCTTAAGTCCTGGCCAATGCAACTGTGCACCGGTACTGGTATGTTATATTAGATCCGAGTGCCGGAATTACCCTGACATGATGACACGAAATCCTTTTATTGCGCTCCTCTTGCTTGCCGTATCACTGGCCGCCCACGCCGAGTGGCAGGTGGTTGTGCATACCGATATCGATTCCGGCACCGAGACCCGGGTGGCCTATACCGAAAACGAGGACGGTTACAGTCTCGAGGTTTACCTGGACAGCAATGGCGCCATCCGGGCGCGGCTCAGCGCCAACAGGGTACCCTTGCGGTTCAAGCCGGAGATGTGCCCGACATTCCAGATCGATACCCGCCTGACCGGGAATACCTCTATCAACGAGGCACGCTGCCTGTCGGACCGGAAGTGGTCTGAATTCGTGCTCGGCTATGTAATCGACACCTCGGTGGAATCGCGCACCCTGAATGCCATCAAAAACGGCAATGAAATCATGTACCGCTTCCCGCTCGAATACGGGGGATACGAGGAAACCGTCTTTTCACTCCAGGGTTCCAGCCGCGCACTGACCGCGGCGCTGGGTGACCTTGACGTCACGGTCCCCTGAGCCGGTGCCGGGGACCCGCCCGGCCCGGGACGCACTGTCGATTCGCCAACTGGACTCGATTGCCGCAGTTACGGAATTACAATGGGAAAGCCTCGAGCGCCGGGACAACCCGTTCCTGTCCTGGCGCTTTCTCAATAACCTGGAAAACAACGTCAACCTGGAAAAACACGGCTGGCGGCCCTGCCATCTGACCGCCTGTGACGGTGCTATACTCCTGGCCGCGATCCCGCTGTATGCCAAGGAGAATTCACACGGTGAATTCGTGTTCGACTGGATGATCGCGGATGCCTACCACCACGCCGGCCTGCCCTACTATCCAAAATTCGTTTCGGCCATTCCCTTTACCCCGGTCATCGGTGATCGGCTGCTGTATTCAAGGGACCTGTCTCGCAGGGACGCGGTGGCCGATGCCATGCTAGCTGCGCTCATGGACAGATGCGCCGCGGCACAATCCTCCTGCCTGAACTTCCTGTTTTGTTCCACCGCAGACCAGGCGGCACTGGCCCGCAACGGCTTCGTTCAGCGCCATACCTGGCAGTATCACTGGCGCAACCAGGCCTATGCCGATTTCGATGATTTTCTCAGCCGGCTCACCTCCCGGCGCCGCAAGCAGATACGCCGCGAACGAAAATCGATCGCGGAACAGAATATCGATATCACGATCCTGGAGGGTGACCAGATCAGTGCGGATCACTGGCGGGTCTTTTATGATTTTTACTGCTCCACGTTTGAACGAAAGTGGGGCGAACCGCGCTTTACGCTGGAATTCTTCCAGGCGCTTTCGAGGGACATGCCGCAGGCCGTCACCCTGTTTCTCGCGACCCGTTACAAGCGTTACGTGGCCGGATCATTTACCATGAAATCGGCAACGGCCATGTATGGCCGCCACTGGGGCTGCAATGCCTGGCATGCCAACCTGCATTTTGAACTGTGTTATTACCAGACCATCGAGTACTGCATACGTGAGCGCCTTGATACCCTGGATGCCGGCGTCCAGGGAGAACACAAACTGTTGCGCGGTTTCATGCCGGTGCGCACCACGTCCATGCACTGGTATCAACGGCCGGAATTCATGCAGGCCATCGAGCGTTATTATGATCAGGAAACCCGCCAGGTGAATACGCAGATTGCCGCCCTGGCCCGGCATAATGCCTATAATTCAACTATCAATAATGAATTGAGCAACGATGAACCTGAATCGTAACCAGCAGCGGCAGAGCCAGCTTTACTGGGTCTCGGAAAATATTATCGCCAGTGATTTTCCGCGACTGGACTCGGCCCTGCGTGATCCGGATGGCCTGCTGGCCATCGGCGGCGATCTTTCCATGCCGCGGCTGTTGGATGCCTACCGGCGCGGCATCTTCCCCTGGTA
>JBFGPT010000210.1:0-3769 GCA_041564575.1 Gammaproteobacteria bacterium
AAAAGTCACTATAACGGCACGCTTATCAATTTTGATACCGTGCAGTTCGTGCGCAACGACTGGCTGGTTTTTGCCTATCAAAAGCAACTGGGCTTGCCGGCAAGCTGGCGAAGGGCCATAAACCGGGCTTTCCGGTTATAGGCCGCTTGTTATCAATCTGGTTTCACGGCGATTTCATCGGAAAAAACCCTGTCAACCCTGTCCCACTCGAAATCGGTGAGTAACGATTCCAGTTTGGAGAACATACTGCCCAGGTTAGTGTAATGCCTGAATCTGGTTTTCAGGTTCAGGTTTTCCATTCTTGGTTGTTCATTATCTATTTCCCAAGGATGAAAATAGAAAATCAGGCGGCAGTTTTCGTCTTTTAATATCTTGTTCAGGAGATAACGATAAAGCGGGTAGGGTAACAGCCTGAAATAACCCCCGCCGCCGCAGGGCAATGTATAATCAAGCAGTTTGCAGGTGGTGATCGGTATTTCCAGCAGATTTCCATGTCCCGTCAGATAGGGGAACCTGGCGCCATCAGGGATACCGTAGATATCATGCCTTATGGGATTGACGCTTGAACTGTAGGCATGCCCTTCCTCTTCCAGTATTTCATGGGCCCAGTGCTTCTCCTCGTTGATTGAAAAGCTGGCGGCACGATAACCCCGGATTCTGTCACCGATGATATCCTCGAGTATCTTTTTTGTGATTGATACATCCTGTCTGAAATTGTCCTGTGACTGGTGGATGATTCTGGTATGGGAATACCCGTGGCTTGCAATTTCATGACCGTGCTCGTGCATTTTCCTTATCAGTAATGGATGACGTTCCGCGATCCAGCCAAGCACGAAAAATGTGGCCTTTACATTCCGGTCGTTGAATAATTCCAGCAGCCTGTCGACGTTCTGTTCAATTCTGCTCGGCAGATTCTCCCAGTCCTCCCGTGGCAGGAAGTTCTCGAATGCGGAAACCTGGAAATACTCTTCTACATCAACCGACAGGGCGTTCATGCAATTTGTCCGGATTAAAACGTGGCGTAACTGTACAAATGCGCAGTATGATTGTCATGGGTCTGATTATATAACAACGCGTGATTATTATCGTATTAACCCGCCCGGAAATTCAGTTTTTCATTTTCAGCAGTTTATTAAACCGTTGTGCGGCATCGATTATTGTTTCCTTTTCCTCCTCGCAATCCAGTGCGGAACATCCTGTATCCAGCCGGGTATGCTGAAACAGGTTATAGCCCGTCAGCACGGCCGGGTACTGCAGGAGTTTGGCTGTTTTGTAATCAATGGTTTTGAAACTTCCGACGCGATACCAGTATGCATGTAAACGTTTCGCCGATATCAGCTTGTGTTCAAGTGTCATTATTAGCAATTGCGTTCCGTCATCAAGCATCTTTTTCTCAATTGCGACAATTCTCCATTCGGTGGTATTAACCGGGTTCGGCATGTATGGAACAAGCGAGTCACCGGTCTGTTTCTGCCAGTAGAACCCGCTCAGAAGTTTTATCTTTGCGCCGGCTCGCCGGAATTCCAGGGAAACGGCTATGTCGGGTTCCGGCAGGATCTTGTCGTACATTTCGGTAAAACCGGCTGATTCGAGCGCTTCGGCTGCCGGCAATTCGATATTATCAGGCCTGGACAGTGCCTGTGATTGCATGAGCAGCAGGAGCGGTCCCGACAGCATCGCCAGCACGGTCAATATCAGCACCTTGCGCGAGCGTCCGTCAAAGGGCCAGTCCAGTTTCCGGTGTTGATACAGGCTGAGACGGCCGGCCATGAAAAATATCGGCAGGATGACCAGTATAAACAGCACCCAACCAATGTTTTCATGGTCTTCAATCAGGCCGCTTTGCATTTGTGTGCGATAGGCGACAAGGATGATGATGTAGATCCGCAACCAGTTCACCAGCAGTCCCAGCCCGGCGGAGATCATAAGCACGATGAGCGCCAGCGCCGGCCGAATACGGGAAGTCAGTATCAGGTAGACCGACAGTGCCAGGGCGATCAGCAGGTACCTCAGTCCCGAGCAGCCGTCGGCAATGACGATTGTCCCGAAGGGCAGAAAGATACTGTTGCCGTCGATGTAGGCGGTTATGTCAACGGGTTGCAGGGCCGTGGTAACGACCAGGCTGCTGAGCGAAACCAGGGCCGGCGTCAGGTAATCCCAAACGGGCACGGCGAAGATGAGCAAGGCCACCGGCCCCAGCAGCGGTCGGGCATATTGCAAGCCGAATAGTGAAATCTGCATAAGCAGCAGCAGCAAGAGCAGACAGAATTCCTCGACGATATTAATACTCACGGCCGCGCTGAGCGCCCACAGCAGTGACACGGGAATGATGCAGATCAGGGCCAGCACGTCAGGCCGTTTCAGCAGCATGCCGGTTTCCACGCGCTGGCAATACAGGTAGACGGACAAGGCCACGATGACCAGTCCATGGGACTGGGAGCCGTCCCAGGTCGTCCACCGGGCAAACAGCGGTTGCAGCGTACTGCCATAGGCCAGCAGCACGACAAGATGGGCGAACAACAGCAGGATACAGGACTGTGCTTTAGAGTCTGGGTAAGTCAATGGACAGGTCCATCTTTTTCAGTCTTTTGTCTCATCAGGCCGGGCCAGGCCTTTGCCCGGGTAGTGTGCCACGACCTCGCTTTCGAGTTCACCTTCATGCAGCAGGGTAGTGATCCGCTCACCTATCCGGACATCGCGCATATCGCGCAACAGTTGCCGGACATCAGTGCGCATGGTCACCGAATATCCCCGCGACAGCGTGGCCAGTGGGCTGACGACTTCCAGTTGCCGGGTCTGGAAACCCAGCATGGACTGACTGTCCTTCAGCTTTTGCTGCATGACTTGCATGAGTTGTTTGCCCAAGGCGGTATTCTTGTCCTGCCAGTGCCGGATCAAAAGCCCCGGGTTGTAACCGGCCAGGCGCGCATGCAGGTTGGCAAGACGCTCGCGCTTGCCCGAACTGAGGTGCCTTTGCGCATAAAACATTTTCAACTGCAGATCATCCAGGCGTTGCTGGATTTGCAACAGCCACTGCTGCGGTCGGGGCAGGCGGTGATCGAGGTTGATCAATTGTTGCCTGAGGTGGCGCAATTGCACGGCAGCGCAGCGGGTCATTTGCAGGTACGCGGACTCCAGGCCGGCCAGCAGGCGGCGGCCGTCCGGGCTGACATGTTCCGCTGCCGAAGTCGGGGTCGGTGCCCGCAGATCGGCGACGAAATCGGCGATGGTGAAATCGATCTCGTGGCCGATGCCGGTGACGATCGGCAGATCGCTGGCCACGATGGCCCGCGCCACATTTTCCTCGTTGAACGACCACAGGTCCTCCAGCGATCCGCCGCCGCGGGCCAGAACCAAAACGTCCACTTCTTCTCGTGCATTCGCCGTTGTAATCATGGCGGCGATCTCAGCCGCGGCCGTCGTGCCCTGTACCGGCACCGGATACACAATGACCGCTGCCAGCGGGTAGCGACGCTTCAGGGTAGTCAGGATATCGCGGACCGCGGCGCCCGTGGGCGAGGTGATGACGCCAATGGTGCGCGGGTATTCCGGCAGGGGCTGCTTCCGGTCCTCGTCAAACAGGCCCTCGCCCGCCAGCTTTGCCTTGAGTTGTTCGAAGGCCTTCTGCAGGGCGCCCAGCCCGGCCGGTTCCATGGCCTGGACAATGAGCTGGAATTCTCCGCGGCCCTCATACAGGCTGACATTGGCCTGCAGCAGGACCTCGTCGCCGTTTTCCGGCCTGAATTTCAACAGCCGGTTGCGGTTCTTG
>JBFGPT010000211.1:0-3768 GCA_041564575.1 Gammaproteobacteria bacterium
GCCGGCGACGGTTTCTACATCATGACCCGCGGTGGCCTGTTACCGCCCTGGGTGGACGTCAAGGGCACCGGCCGCTCGATCATCTGGCGAGACCTGGTGGGTGGGCTGAAACGGATTGCCGAGGGTGAGGTGGTGTTCGACTAGCAACGTTCCGGGCATTCGCGGGTCTTAACGATAACGGATACAATTCATTCAACGAAAAACGCTGTGCAGGAGGATCTCCCCATGCAGTCATTAAAAAGACGTTCATCCCTGATACTGATGCTGTTGCTGTCGACTGCCTGTGTCACGATCAATGTCTATTTCCCGGCCGCAGCGGCGGAAAATGCCGCGGACCGTCTGATCAAGGAAGTTTACGGACTTGAAAAGGCAGGACCCGAAGACGCGCCGGCGGTCGAGCCGGCCACAGACCCGGATCAAAAATCCGGCGCCCTGTTGCAGACGGAAAGTTATCTTGCCGTCTTGTTGAATTTCCTCGTCACCCCGGTCTATGCGCAGCAGCCGGATATCAATATTTCGTCACCGGCAATCAATACTTTGAAGGCCAGCATGACTGACCGTCATCGAACGCTCAGTCCCTTCTATGACAGCGGCGCCGTTGGCATGGACAGTAATGGTCTTATCGATTTGCGCGATGCGAGGCTGATCGATCTGAAACAGAGAAACGCCGTGAAAAAACTGGTCAATGACGAAAACCGCGATCGCAACGCCCTGTATGCAGAGATCGCCCGCGCCAACGGGCACCCGGAATGGGAGGCCGAGATCCGGAATACCTTCGCGCGCCGCTGGGTCGCCAATGCCCCGGCCGGCTGGTGGTACCAGACCGCCGACGGCTGGACACAGACGCGGTAGTAAAATTCGGGTCCGGCAAAAGGCGCAACTCATCATTGATTGCCTATGAATATCCTCGTTTTTGATATTGAAACCGTGCCCGATATTGCCTCGGGCCGGCGCTTGCTGGATCTTGAAGGCCTGGACGATGCCGACGTCGCCCAGGTGATGTTCAGCCAGCGGCGCCAGGAAACCGGCGGCAGCGAGTTTCTCAAACATTACATGCACCAGGTCGTGGCCATCTCGGTGGTGCTGCGCTCGGCCAACAAGCTGGCCGTATGGTCGCTGGGCGAGGTCGATTCAGACGAAAAAGACATCATCCAGCGTTTTCACGATGGTGTCGATAAATACACGCCGATACTGATCTCGTGGAACGGCCGCGGTTTCGATCTTCCGGTGCTGCATTACCGAACCCTGTATCACGGCATCACGGCGGCGCGTTACTGGGAAACCGGCGGCGATGACCAGAGTTTCAAGTGGAACAATTATCTGAACCGTTTTCATGAAAGGCACACGGACCTGATGGATGTGCTATCAGGTTATGAAGGACGCGCAACCGCGCCGTTGACGGATATCGCGACGCTGCTTGGTTACCCGGGCAAGATGGGCATGAGTGGTGACAAGGTCTGGGATACTTACAAGGCAGGCGACATCAACGGTATCCGTAATTATTGCGAAACCGACGTCTTGAACACATATCTTGTTTACCTGCGTTACGAACTCATGCGCGGTAACAAAACGCAGCAGGGCTATGACAGTGAATGCCAGCGGCTGCGTGATTATCTGGCGGAAGAGGACAAGCCGCATTTCAGCGAATTCTTGCAAAACTGGACCGGGTCCTGATCATTGGCCGCCGCCGGCGTGTCACTGATAATATTTGCAATAATCAACTAACCGCCGCCGCGCACACGCATCATGTCCCGTCGCCGAAAAAAAATTCCCGCAGAACCCCAACCCGCGCACATCGAAACGCTGTCGCACGAGGGCCGCGGCATCGCCAGCATCGACGGCAAGACCACGTTCATCCACGGCGCCCTGCCGGGTGAGGACGTCATGTTCAGGTACAGCAACCGGCATGCCCGTTTCGACGAGGGCTATACCGTCGAAGTGATCAAGCCCGCGCCCGGGCGGCATGAAGCTGCATGTCTGCACTTCGGGGTGTGTGGCGGTTGCAGCCTGCAACATCTGGACAGTGCAGAGCAGATCCGTCACAAGCAGGAGGTGTTGTTGCAACAGTTCGAGCATATCGGCGCCGTCACGCCGGAGCAGGTGCTGGAACCCCTGATCGGACCGGCGTGGGGTTACCGGCGCAAGGCCAGGCTGGGTGTCAAGTACGTGGAAAAAAAGGGCAAGGTCCTGGTCGGTTTTCGCGAGATCTATTCGCGCTTTGTCGCCGATATCGACAGTTGCAAGGTGTTGCATCCGGCGGTGGGCGAAAAAATAACGGCACTGAAGACCCTGATCGGCGGGCTCAGTATTTTCAGAAAACTGCCGCAGATCGAGGTCGCGATCAGCGATGACCTGACCGTGCTGGTGGTGCGCCACCTGGAGGCACTGACCGGTGCGGACCGGCGGGCCATGCTCGACTTTGAAAACGAACACGGTGTTATATTTTTTCTGCAAGCCGGCGGGCCGGATTCCATCGTCAAGCTGAATGATGCCCCGTTTCCCGGTCTCAGGTATCGCTTGCCCGACCATAATATCGAAATCGTATTCCAGGCGACCGACTTCACCCAGGTCAACAGCGAGATCAACCGTCACATGGTCAACCGCGTCCTCGAACTCCTGGCCTTGCAGACGAACGACAGCGTACTGGACCTGTTCTGTGGCCTCGGCAATTTTACCCTGCCGATGGCCCGTTACGGAAAACACGTGACCGGCGTCGAGGGCGATGCCGGACTGGTCGAACGGGCGAAGTTCAATGCCATGCATAACGGCATTGACAATACTGATTTTGTCGCCGCCAACCTGATGGATGCAGCGCTGGATGCGACATTCCTGCACGCGGGCTACGACAAGGTATTCCTCGATCCACCGCGCAGCGGGGCACGCGAAATCCTGGAGAAACTCGATCTCTCAGACACGAGTGTACTGGTTTACGTGTCCTGCAATCCGGCGACCCTGGCCCGGGACGCGGGGTTTCTCGTTAAAGAAAGGCACATGTGTTTGACCCGGGCGGGGGTGATGGATATGTTTCCACACACCAGTCATGTCGAATCCATCGCGGTGTTTGAAAAAACCTGACCCGGGTCTTTGGCCCGGACTGCTGCTGGCGCTGTGCCTGTTGCTGCACGCCTGCGATACGCAGCCCCGAACATCAATCCGCTTTGGCCTGAATACCGCGCCGATCACACTCGATCCCCGTTTCGTTACCGATGCCGTGTCAGAACGCATCTGCCGCCTGTTGTACCGGCGGCTGGTGGATTTCGATGAGGACTACCGCGTGGTGCCCGACCTCGCGCGCTGGCATAAGGTGTCAGCGACACTGTATCGCTTCAGCCTGGGCGAGACGGGACGCCGTTTTCACAACGGCGATACACTGACCGCGCACGATGTCAAAGCCACCTATGCATCGATACTCGACGGTCAACCGGTATCACCGCACCGCGCCACGCTCGCCAATATCGCGTCGATACAGGTCATTGATCATGATACCGTCGATTTTTACCTGAAGCAGTCTGATCCGATGTTTCCCGGCCGCCTGAATATCGGCATCGTGCCCGGCGCATTGATCGAGAGCGGGCATGCCTTCAATACCCGCCCGGTCGGCAGCGGTCCCCTGCGGATGCTGGCCTGGATGCAGGAAAACCGGCTGGTGCTGGAACGATTGCGTGATCGGCAGGCAATCGAATTCATCACCGTCAAGGACCCGACCGTCAGGGTGCTGAAACTGGCGCGGGGCGAGATTGACCTGGTGCAGGGCAACCTGACGCGCGA
>JBFGPT010000212.1:0-3764 GCA_041564575.1 Gammaproteobacteria bacterium
TCACGCCTTTAATTTCAATGCGGCTACCAACACCAAACTGAATGCGATATTAACCGTACCACCCGGCTCCTATGCCTTTCGCTTTCGACACGTGGAAATTGGAGGTGGCGCAGGATTTAAAATGTACTGGATTCCGCCCGCCGCTACTGGTGGCGGTCCGACAACCCTGACCGACCTGTTTGTTCGCGTGCAGGTTTGTGTGGCCGGACTGCTGGAAAACGATTGCAAACTATATCCGAACGGCAACCACAAACCCACCGGCATCCTGCACGACTTCGGCGAGACCGACAAGATGAAATTCGGCCTGCTGACCGGCACCTACACCAAAAACCTGTCCGGCGGCGTGCTGCGCAAGGCCATGGGCACCTTTACCGACGAAATCGACCCTAATGATGGCACGTATACCACGACGGTCGGCATCGTCAAGACCATCGACCGCCTGCGGGAAATCGGATTTGGCGGCAGCTTCCTGCACCAGTCAAACTGTGGATTCATATTCAACCGCCCGTTTAACGAGGGCGAATGCCGCTGGTGGGGCAACCCCATCGCCGAGATGATGTACGAGGGCATGCGCTATTTCGCCGGCAAGGCCGCGCCGACTTCTGATTTTGATATTCCGGCATCCAGTAATGACGATGCCACCCTGGGCCTGCCGCTGGCCACCTGGGACGATCCCTATGACCCGGTGACGGGCGCCAACGAGTGCGCGAAACCAATGCAACTGGTCATATCCGACATCAATCCCTCTTATGACACGGACAAGTTGCCAGGCGTAAATTCCAACTTTGGCAGTTTCTCAGGCGATATCACCGGTCTGGATGTCGAGGCGATCCTGGACAATACCGTCTCGCCAAACGAGCCCGAGGTACCCGGCTCGCATTTCATCGGCCAGGTGGGGGCGGCCTTCGATGGCGCGCCGACGCCGAAAACCGTGACCACCCTGGGCAATATCCGCGGCCTGGCGCCGGAAGAGCCGACCAAGCAAGGCGGCTACTATTCCGCGGCCATTGCCTATCACGGCCTGACGACCGACATCAATTCGGCGCCGGAAGCCCAGAATATCAATACCCTGGCCGTGGCGATTGCCTCGCCGCTGCCGCAATTCGAGATCCCCGTGGGCGGTACGACGATCACACTGGTGCCCTTTGCCAAATCCGTTGGTGGTTTTGGCGGCATAAACAGCGCGCAAGGCGCGTTTCAACCGACCAATACCATCGTCGATTTCTATATCGAGGATATCATCAACACCAACGCCGGCAATGCGAATGCAGCCGTCAACAGTGGTTTGCCCTATTACAAGTTCCGCATCAACTACGAGGATGCCGAGCAGGGCGCCGACCACGACATGGACGCCATCTCCGAATACATCATCACCGTGAATGATAACGCGCTGGTGGGCGACACCTCGGACGATACGCTGACCATCCAGATGAACTCGGTGTATGCCGCCGGCGGCGTCATCCAGCACATGGGCTACATCATATCGGGCACCACGTCTGACGGTACTTACCTTGAAGTCAGGGACTCGGATACCGGCGCGGGCAGTGATATAAATTATTTTCTGGACACACCGAACGTCGCCGGCGCCCTGCCGCTGAATACCTCCAGGACGTTTACACCCGGCACCACCGGTGGCGCGACCCTGCTCAAGGATCCGCTCTGGTATGCCGCCAAGTGGGGCAGCTTTGCCGATGAAAACGACAACGACCTGCCTGATCAGACCACGGAATGGGACGAGGACGGCGATGGCGTGCCGGACAGTTATTTCCTGGTCACCAATGCCGGCAAGCTGAAAACCCAGCTCGAAAACGCCTTCACGCGCATCACCGAACTGGTCGGCGCCTCGGCTTCATCCGTGGCCATCAACTCGACCGTGTTGAGAACCAACTCACGGTTGTACCAGGCCACCTTCAATACGGTGGACTGGAGCGGCGAACTACGCGCCTTCTCGCTGAACAGCGATGCAACCATCAATGCCGAGGTGTGGAACGCCACCAGCCAGCTGCCTGCGGCCGCGGCGCGTAATATATTTACGACGGTCAACAAGGCCGGTACCGACACGCCGATCCAGTTCGTCGACACCGATACCGACCTGGTCACCGCAGTCGGCAGCGCCGCTATTATCAATTACATCCGCGGCGATCAATCCGCTGAAGTACAAAATGGTGGTATTTTCCGCGATCGCAGCACGCCGCTGGGCGATATCGTCAACGCCTCGCCGATCTCGGTGTCCGATCAGAATTTCGGTTACGATTTCTTGCCGAACGTTACCGAGGCCGGCAGTTACCTCAGTTATGTCGCATCCAAGACCAGCCTGTTTACCGGCGCCAACGGCGAACGATTCAGTATCGTCTACGCCGGCGCTAACGACGGCATGATGCATGCGTTCATTGATTCTACGGATTCCGTTCCGTCTACGGCCGGGCAGGAAATTTTTGCCTACATTCCGGGCACACTGCACAGCAGACTGGGCGAGTTGACCAATATCAACTATGCGCACAAGTTCTTCGTGGACGGTACCCCGCACTCCTCCGATGCCTTTATCGGCGGTGGCTGGATCACCATGCTGACCGGCACGCTGGGTTACGGTGGTAGAGGTCTCTATGCACTGGACATCTCCGATCCCGAGAACTTTTCCACCTCGGATGTCATGTGGGAGATCGACAGCGCCGATCAACCCGAACTTGGATTTATTCTGCACCAGCCGGTCATTGCCAAGCTGAATAACGGCGACTGGGGCGTGATCTTCGGTAACGGCTACAACAGTACCAGCCAGAAGGCCCAGTTGTTTATACTCAACGCCAGTAACGGGTCGCTCATCAAGTTGCTGGATACCGAGATCGGCAGCGGTGCCTCGCCGAATGGCCTCGCCCAGCCCTTCCTGCTCGATACCAATAACGACCGCATCGTGGACATCATCTACGCTGGCGACCTGCAGGGCAATATGTGGAAATTCGATGTATCGAATTCCAATATCAACCAGTGGGATGTCTTTTTCAAGCAGGGCAACACGCCAGAACCGCTATATACCGCGGTCGATGACAATGGCACTGCCAGCACTGCGGATGATACCCCACAGGCCGTCACGACCCGGCCCGTGGTCGTCAATCACCCGGACGGCGGCTATGTCGTGCTGTTCGGCACCGGCAAATACATCGAGAACGGCGATAACACCATCCCGGCCAGCCCGCAGACCCAGACCTTCTACGGTATCCGCGATGACCTGACCACGAACAACGCCGGCAGCGGCAGGAATGACCTGGTTGAACAGTTCATCCTCGACGAGGTTGACGTGCTCGATGATAACGGCGATGTCGTAAACAAGGCCCGCGTCGTCTCAGACAACACGGTGAACTATGCCTCCAAGGACGGCTGGTTCATCGACCTGATCTCGCCGATTAACGGCGCACAGGCCGAGCGCGTGGTCGCCAATCCGCTGGCCAGGTTCGGACGGGTCATCTTTACGACCTTCATCCCGTCCGGGGCCTGCGAGGAAGGCGGTGACGCCACCATCATGGAACTGGATGCCGTCTCCGGTGCCCGTCTCGAGAATTCCGTCTTCGATTTCAACAATGACGGTGTGATTGATGCGGATGATTTTGTGACGTATGGTGGCACCCAGATTCCGGGTTCCGGTATTTATATTCCGGCCACGCTGGCCTCGCCCGCGGTAATTACCGCCGATGATGCCTCGCAGGAATACAAGCTGACTTCCGGAATCAGTGGCTCGATTACGACGACCCTGGAAGCCACTGGTGCAATCA
>JBFGPT010000213.1:0-3762 GCA_041564575.1 Gammaproteobacteria bacterium
ATGATCGTGGAGATCAGGATCGCGATCGGCATGTCTTTTTCCAGTGCAGCCAGCGTGACGAAGCCGGCAAAAAAGCCCAGGAAGATACAGATAATCCTCAGCGCCACGAACTGCTCGGCCGTGAGCAGGTAGCTGACACCGGTGTGCGACAGCCTTTTCTCGATACGTTCCATCATTTCATAGGGCAACAAGGAACAGAAAAAGAAACTGATGATCTGGATGGCCGGCCAGATGATTCTGAGTTTGAAGGGCAAGGGATCCATGTAGGTGCGGTCTTCTTCCATGACCATGTTTTGCAACTGGCGGAAAAACCAGAATGCAAAGAAGATGCACAGGCCAATACTTAAAACGGCGATATCGAACTGCAGCGAATGCTCGCCCATCAGTGCCTCGATTTTTGCCTGGGTTTCCGGGTTCATAAGCTTATACGTCGATAGAGGTTATCTTTCTGATCATGATATAGCCGAGCACCTCCATGACAAATATGACAAACAGCGTGCCCCAGCCGATCGGTGTTGTCCACAGCATGGCCATGGCCTCCGGTTCGATGAAAAACAGGATGCCCGCCAGCAAGACCGGCAGGCCGGTCATGACGATGCCCTGCATCTTGCCCTGTGCGGTCAGGCTCTCGATCTTGCCTTCCATCTGGTGCTTGCGCCGGATCGTCTCCCCCAGCGATTCCAGTATCTCGGCCAGGTTGCCGCCGATCTCGCGGTTGATACGCAGCGCCGAGGAAAACATTGAGAAATCCTGCAGCGGCAGGCGTTTTTCCATGTTGACCAGGGAGACATCGAAGTCCACACCGATTCGTTGCTCGCGGTTGAAAAGCTCGAATTCCTGGCTGATGGGCGCGGGCTGTTCCTTGACCAGGCTATCCATGGCGATACTGAGTGAGGCGCCGGCGCGCATGGCCCCGGACAACATCAGCAGGGCATCGGGCAGCTGTTCCTCGAACTTGCGCATGCGTTTCTTGCGCATGCTCCGGTAAATCATGCTGGGCAGCAGGGCAAACAGGGCGAACACGGCCACCGTGGTAATGGTGTCGCGGGTCAGTATCCAGATCACGGCCGGTATGATGAACATCGCCATCAGGTTCATGTAGAACAGCCGCGTGGCGTCGACGAACATGAACATGTCGGCCATGGTGGCGTCCGTGCTTTCGGTGAATGTTTCCTTGTAGCCGCCCATGAACTCCTGGCCCTTGAGCAGGACACCGAAACTGAAACAGGCCACGGTCAAAAAGACGAGACCGATGATGACTAAATAGAGAGTACCGCCGGCGAGGTTGAGGACGATTTCCATCAGTTCTCGAAGATGCTCATATCCACCGGCAGACCGCGTTTCCTCAGGTCATCATAAAATTCCGGCACCCGGCCGGTGGCCTGGAATTCGCCCTTGACCTTGCCGTTTTCATCGAAACCTTCCTGCTGGTAAATGAAGATGTCCTGCATCTGCACGATGTCGCCCTCGGTGCCGGTGACCTCGGCGATATTGACGACCTTACGGCTGCCCTCTGAGAACCGGGTCTGCTGTACGACGATATCCACGGCCGAGGCGACCTGGTCACGGATCGCCTTGCTGGGCAGGTCCATGCCGGACATCATGACCATGACCTCGAGGCGGGCAATCAAATCGCGTGGCGTGTTGGCGTGCGCGGTGGTCAGGGAACCGTCATGACCGGTGTTCATCGCCTGCAACATGTCCAGCGCCTCGCCACCGCGGCACTCGCCGACCACGATGCGGTCCGGGCGCATACGCAGACAGTTCTTGACCAGGTCGCGAATGGGGATGGCGCCCTTGCCTTCCATGTTCGGCGGCCGCGCCTCGAGACTGACAATATGCGGCTGTGCCAGTTTCAGTTCCGCCGCATCCTCCACGGTCACGATACGTTCCTCGGGAGGAATGAAATTCGAGAGCATGTTCAGGAGGGTGGTTTTACCACTGCCGGTACCGCCCGAAATGATGATGTTCTTGTGATGCAGCACGCACATCTGCAGGAAGTCCACCATGCGCTTGTCGATGGCGCCGAAATTGATGATGTCCTGTGCGGTCAGCTTGCTCTTGGAGAATTTCCGGATGGTGAGACAGGGGCCGCGCAGGGCCAGCGGTGGAATGATGGCGTTGACGCGGGAGCCATCTTTTAAACGCGCATCCACCATGGGTGAACTTTCATCGATACGCCGGCCGAGCGGGGAGACGATGCGTTCAATAGCGGACAATACGGCATCGTCGCTGCTGAAGACGACGTCCGACTTGGACAGACGGCCCGCCTTTTCGATGTAGATCTCGTCGTACTTGTTGACCATGACCTCGGTGATGTCTTCCTGGGCGAGGAGTTCTTCCAGCGGTCCGAGACCGACCGCCTCGTTCAGTACATCGGTGGCCAGTTGTTTTTGATCGACATCGTCCGGCAGTTTGCCGGACATCTCCTTGATGATCTCGCCAATCATCTTCTCGACATGATGGCGCAGCTCATCCTCGCCCATGCTGCCGATGTCGGTGCGGCGCAGATCCATCATATGCAACAATTCTTCGTGTACGCGGTTGCGCCACATGAAGCGTTCGGCACTGAACAGGGATTCATCCACCTCGATCTCGGCATGATGCTGCACGCCGATCATGGTACGCACGTCCTCGACGTCCTCGACAAACTTGCCCTCGGCAGAATCGTCGATACCGACGGTAATGTGATAGCCGCCAATGGAGATAACATCCTTGGAGCGTAACGGGCCGTAGCGGGTATGGACCTCGCCGTTCACCAGGGTGTTGCCCTTGCTCTTGTCCTCGATGAACAGCCCGTCGGCATTACGAAAGATATTGGCGTGATAGGGGGCGATCTTCCAGCCGCGTAACTGGATCAGGTTATCGCGCGCCTTGCCTATGCCGCACTCGTTTACCGGGCAACGCAAGCCCTTGATCTTTTTCCCGGCCTTGGTTTTTACGACGACGTCGAACATATCCTTGTTCTAGTACTCGTCGAGGATCAGGTCTTCCCGCTCGATGTTCTTCTTGAACATATCGAACATTTCCTGGCGCCGGCGGACCTTGCTCTGGTTCAAATCCGACTTGGCATCGTAGACCGTGGGTGTCACGAAGATCACCAGCTCGGTCTTGTTGTTGTTCCAGTTGGTGGACTTGAACAGGTTGCCCAGTACGGGAATATCGCCCAGCAGGGGGATCTTTTCGATGTTCTCGCTGATGTCCCGGTCGATCAGGCCGGACATGACCAGGGTCTCCTGGTCGCGCATGAAGACGTCCGTGCTGGTGCGCCGGGTAATGAAGGCCGGCACGCCGCCGACGGCGTTGGAGGCGTCCACAGCGCTGATCTCGGTGGCGACCTTGGCCATGACGGTGTCTTCATCATCGACCAGGGGCGAGATATTCAACTTGATGCCGAATTCCTTGAACTCGGTGTTGGAGGAACCGAGGTTGCCCGTGGTGACGATCGGGATCTCGCCGCCGGCGAGAAACTCGGCGGTGCCGCCGCTGCGTGAACTCAGTTTCGGTTCCGCCAGGATGACGGCATCACCGGTGGACTCCAGTATGTTTATCCGGGAGGTAATTTCCGACACCAGGCCAAAGTAACCAATCGGACCATTCTTCATAATGCTCGAGATCTGGAGATCCGGCGATAATGTGCCGGAAAATGAGGGTATCAGTAACGCATCCTGGGTTGCCCGAAACAGCTTGTTATCCACGGCATCGGCGACGACACCGGCTGAAGGCCCGGCCACCGCATCGGACCAGTCGATACCCAGTTGC
>JBFGPT010000214.1:0-3758 GCA_041564575.1 Gammaproteobacteria bacterium
CCGATGCGCCGGCCGGCGGCTATTCGCCGGAGCAGGCCCTGAAATACAGCCAGGGTGTCCTGGGTAACCACGTCAGTGACTACCTCTTTACCGATCAGCATCAGCGCCAGGTGCAACTTTCCTCGTTCAGCGGCAAGCCCCTGGTCGTCAGCTTCATCTATACCAGTTGTTATCATTTTTGCCCGACCATCACCCGTAATCTGAAACACGTCATGGATATTGCGGAAGAGACCCTGGGGGGTGATCGTTTCAATATCGTTACTATCGGCTTTGACACCGCGGTGGATACGCCCGGGCGCATGCGCCAGTTCGCCCGCGAATTGAAGATCAGCAATGAAAACTGGTGGTTTTTGAGTGTCGACGAAAACAACATCGGTCCACTGACGCGTGAATTCGGGTTTCTCTACTACGCGTCACCGAGAGGCTTTGATCACCTGGCGCAGATCACTATCCTTGATCAGGAGGGCAGGGTCTACCGGCAGATATACGGCACGGATTACACGCCGCAGCATATGATTGAACCGTTAAAGG
Source organism: Gammaproteobacteria bacterium (assembly GCA_041564575.1). GTDB lineage: Bacteria > Pseudomonadota > Gammaproteobacteria > Eutrophobiales > Eutrophobiaceae > UBA4486. Next base: position 532 of record JBFGPT010000214.1, read on the forward strand.
AATTGATCTTCGGTCAGGCCAAACGATTGCCCACCGGCATCAGTGACTGGATCGACAATATCCGCCTGTTTTGCACGGTCTATGATCCATCGACGGGCAGGTACCATTTTGATTATTCAATTTTCATGGCCCTGCTTATCGGGCTTTTATGCCTGGGATCGATCCTGGTTTTCGTGATTCACGCCTGGCGTGCCCGGCAGGTGCGCAGCGATACGGGCCGGGCAGGCTGACATGATCAAGGGCCTGCTGCGTTCCGGATTTAACCGTGCCGACTCACTTCTGGAATCGGCATTCGCGGCCGATGCCAACCCGTTCCGGCAACTCGGCACGCTGGGCTGGTTTTTCTACTGGATAGTCATTGTCACCGGTATTTACCTGTATATTTTTTTCGATACCGGTATTACCGAGGCCTATAACTCGGTCGAGTACCTCACCCATGAACAATGGTATGCCGGTGGTATCATGCGCAGCCTGCACCGCTATGCCTCGGATGCGCTGGTCATTGTCGTTATCCTGCACCTGTTGCGTGAATATGCCTGGGACAGGCTGCACGGTCCGCGCTACTTCGCGTGGGTGACCGGGATTGCCCTGCTCTGGTTCCTGTATGCCAGCGGCATCAGCGGTTACTGGATTGTCTGGGACAAGCTGGCCCAGTACGTCGCCATTGCCACCACCGAGTGGCTGGATACCCTGCCGTTTTTCGGCGAGCCGATCGCGCGCAACTTTATTAATGAAGCGTCGCTGAGCGGGCGGTTTTTCACCCTGCTGATTTTTATTCATATCTTCGTGCCGTTGCTGATGTTGTTTGTCATGTGGCTGCATATCCAGCGTCTGACACAGCCCCGGGTCAATCCCCCGGCGGGCCTCGTAAAGGGTTCACTGGCCGCCCTGTTGCTGTTGTCCCTGGCCCTCCCGGCTGAAAGCCAGGGACCCGCCGTACTCGCCGAGGTGCCCGCGAACCTCGGGCTGGACTGGTATTACCTGTTTCTCTATCCCTTGCTGGATCATATGCCGGGCCTTGTATTGTGGCTGATCGTCTTTGCGCTCAGCGCACTGCTGCTGGTTCTGCCATGGCTGCCACCTGTGAGCAATCCGGTTGCCGTGGTCGATCTCGATAATTGCAATGGTTGCGGCCGCTGTGCAGAGGATTGCCCCTACAGCGCGATCACGATGCGCCCGCGTACGGACAGCCTGCCATACCAGACACAGGCGGAAGTCGATGCCGATCTGTGTACCGGCTGCGGTATCTGCACCGGGTCCTGCCCGACCGCCACACCGTTCCGGCGGCGCAGTGACTTGATCCCCGGGATATTGCTGGAGGGTTATACCATGCAGGAACTCAGGCAGGCGATCGTCGATCGATGTGACCGCCTGCCGGCGGGTGAACGCATACTGCTGGTTGGTTGTGAACAAGGGCCTGACCTGGATCACCACGGGTCCATGCCCGTTGCTACGCTCCGGTTACCGTGTGTCGGCATGTTACCACCCGCGTTTCTCGATTTTGTGATCAGCCGCAAATACGTGGACGGTGTCTGCCTGGCAGGTTGCCGGACCTCCGACTGTTACCAGCGATTCGGGAATACCTGGACCATGCAGCGGATTAACCGGCAGCGCGATCCATATCTTCGCGAGCGTATCGACCGCAACCGGATCAGGTCCTGTTGGACGGGTACTGGCGGTCAACGTGAATTGCAGGAAACACTGGATGATTTCAGGCGGGAACTGGCGGACAGGAAGCCGGAGTCACCATGTCGCAACTAGGTAAATACGCATTACAAGCGGTTTTTTACGCCGGCTTCATGTTGCTGGCGGGGGTGTTGTCCTATCGCCCTGTATATCAACACCTGCCGCAGGACATGGCGCGGATCAAACTGAGCTTCAGCCATGCCGGCAAGCGCAAGGAGGAATGTATCCGCCTGTCTCCTGAGGAAATCGCGAAGCTGCCGCCGCACGAAAGAAAACCCTTCGACTGTGACCGTGAAAGATTGCCGGTGTATATAGAGCTTGCCATCAATGATGAAACCGTCATTCAGCGTTTGTTAGCACCGACGGGTTTGTCCCGCGATGGCGCATCCACAATTTACGAGAAAATCGATATTCGGGCTGGACTGCACAGGATTCATGTCCGCCTGCGCGACAGTAATCGGGAGAGCGGGTTTGATTTCGAACAAGAGGATACCGTTAGTTTGTCTCCCGGGCAGCATTTCGTCATCGATTTCAGGCAGGAACTCGGCGGATTCATTTTTGATCCGGTATAACAATCTCAATATTTATGATAAATACCGGCATTAAATATATAGAATGGCGCGATGAATTCAGTCTCGGTATCCCCGATGTCGATCATGAACATCGGGAACTGATCGAGTTAATCAACGAATTGCTGGAAAAAATCGCAGGCGCGGGCAAGAGCCCGGAAATAATGGATTATCTCGGGGAAATCCTCGTAAAAATCTCATCGCATTTTGCGCTCGAGGAAAAAATCATGCGCGAATCAGGCTACGAGGAATATTTTGAACATAAACGCGATCACGATCGCTTGCTGGATGAAATAAGGGAAATCATGGACCGCTTTGAAGACAGCGAGAAGTTTGACGAAAACGAGTTTGCGACACAGTTAAGCCTGTGGTTCACGGAACATTTCAGGACCAGGGATGCAAGGTTCCACAAGTTTTTTCACTGATTAACCAAAAAACAGGAGGAAAATCATGACAAAAAAATTACGATTGATTCTGCTTGCCACGCTCGCGTTCGGTATGTCCCATGCAGTGATGGCCGGTGATGCGGCCGCCGGCAAGGGCAAGGCATCAAAGTGCGCTGCCTGTCACGGTGAAACCGGTATCAGTCCCAATGATATCTGGCCGAACCTGGCCGGTCAGAAGGAAGGCTATCTGATTAAACATATAAAGGCATTTCGCGATGGTGATCGCAAGGACCCGATGATGTCACCCATGGCCGCGGGTCTGAGCGACGAGGACATCAACGACCTGGCCGCCTGGTACAGCAGCCAGCAGTAATCACCGATCACCTTTACCATTATTGATAGTACCGGCCGGGAACCCGTCAGGGACCGGCCGGATTTTTGCTGGCTGAATACGGCCAGGTGACCAGGGAGGTGAATTTCCGGCAATAACCCGAAATTTTTAAAACAAGTCTAAAGTCTGGTATGTATAATACGTTAACGTGTGCATAGTATCTTTATCAATCAGTTGGAAAATATGCCATGACCG
>JBFGPT010000215.1:0-3758 GCA_041564575.1 Gammaproteobacteria bacterium
ACAGGAGATTGCCGCCAGTCCGCCTTCGGCCAGCAGCTTCTCGTTGGCCAGCAGGGATAAATCGTCATGATCGCGCCAGGCATCCAGTGCATGGATCAGGTTACCCACCATGGCATAGGACAGCAGTGTCAGGCGGATGCAGGGCCAGTTCAGGATCAGGTACAGGTCACGTGCGGAGTCCGAGTACGGGCCATGGATGTCAAATCGTTTCTGCAGGACTTCGTAGACCAGCCGGTACAGCAAGGCGCCGAGCGGACCCAGTACCAGGAACCAGAAGATCACGGCGAACACCCGGTCGTTGCCCTGTTGCAGCAGGCTGCCCAGCACCGTGCGATCGCCGTCATTTCCGCTGTTTACGGGATCATTTTCGAGGATCGTGCCCACGGCATCCGCGATGTAACCGTCACTGCCGTCGACCAGGGCACTATTATAGATTTCAATACTGCGATCCAGCGCCTCGTAGCCCAGGCAGAAATAGAGGACCGCCAGCGACAGGATAAACGGCAGGATCGCCAGCACCTCGTGCAGAACGGCCAGCACCAGCGCCAGGACTATCAGCGGGATGGCAACCGTGACCAGAATGCCCGCGGGTGAATCCCAGATACGGTAGGCGGACAGGTGTTTCTCCAGCCAGTCGTGCAGGTCATGGAACCAGCGAAAATCGAGTATCCGATCTCCATCCCCGAGTATGCGTCCCCCGGCGAGCGCCAGGATGAGTGCAATTAGTTTCATATGGCAATCCTGTTTGTTTAACTTCCCCGGCTGTCCGGTATTACCGTTTACGACACCGGCGCCGCATCCAGCATCGTCAGGTACATTTCCCAGTCGAAACCGGGTCCCGGATCGGTTTTTCTGCCCGGCGCGATATCCTCATGCCCGACTATCCTGTCCCTGTGGATAGCCGGCCAGCGCTGCATCAATACGCGGGTTACGGCGACGAGACTTTCGTATTGCGCGGGTTCGAAGGCCTGATCATCGCATCCCTCAAGTTCAATGCCAATGGAAAAATCGTTGCAGTCAGCACGCCCGTGAAAACTTGACTCGCCGGCGTGCCAGGCCCGCAGGTTGAACGGCACGTACTGGGTCAGTTCCCCCTGACGATCAATCAAGAGATGCGCCGCGACCCGTAACTGGTGGATCCCGGCAAAATACGGGTCTGCCGCCGGATCCAGGCAATTGGTGAAAAGCCGGTCGATGTGCCGGTTACCATAGCAACCGGGCGGCAGGCTGATGCTGTGGATCACAAGCAAATCAATCGCGCATTGTACCGGCCGCTGATCACAATTGGGCGACGGACAGCGGCGCACCTCCGCCAGCCACAGGTCCGGCCCGTCCTCCGCAAGCTTCAAAACACCTGTCATTGATTTGTTTTATCGATAAGTCGTGATCATGCTAGGCTAGCACAGAATTCAAGACCCTACGGTAACCATGTGTCGACTGGCCGCCTATCTCGGTAAGGATATCGCGCTGGAAAAATTTTTTAGCGCGCCCCGGCACAGCCTGGTCAAACAGGCCTGGCAACCCAGGGAAATGCAGGAAGCCACGCTCAACGCCGATGGTTTTGGCATCGGCTGGTATAACGCCGGGGGCGAGGCCGTGAGTTACAAGAACACCCTGCCCGCCTGGTCGGACGCCAACCTGCACGGACTGGGCAGCAGCCTGATCGCGCCGTTATGGATTGCCAATGTGCGCAGCGCGACTCCGGGACAACTCGTACACCTAGGTAATACCCAGCCGGTGACCTACCGCAACCTGCATTTTCTGCATAATGGTTTTATCGACAACTTTCAGGACGGCTTCAGGGCGAAATTGCTGCCGCTGATCGACCCGGATATTCTCGCCGCCTTTCAGGCCGACACGGACTCCGCCTGGCTGGCGGCCCTGTTCCATCAACATCTCGGACACTGCGGGAATATAGAAACCGCGCTGCGGCAGACCGTCACGCAACTGGCCGCGCAGGCCGCGGCGCGCAAGGTCCTGATGAATCTCATGGTGACGGATGGTCATGCCCTGTATGCCATCCGTCATGCCATCAACGCGGACTGTCCCTCACTGTATACCTTACGGAATGGCGCTGATTTTCCGGACGCCGTCGTGATCGCCTCCGAGGCCTTTGACGATGATCCCGGCTGGCGGGCGGTAGCGGAGCATCAACTGATCAGCGTCGATCGCGAGGGTCGAATCAGCACCCTGCCCATCGCCTGAGCCGGTGCGATGAACCTCTGCGATTACCAGAAGCTGCTGCTGGACGAGGTCAGTGCCTTCGGCGCGGCCGACTATGCCACCCAGTATCACCCGGACCTCAGTCCGGCGGGCTGGCACCTGGGGCACTGCATCTATACGGAAAGCTACTGGATCCGGGAACGCGGCCTGGGCACCGAAACACTGGATACCGCGCTGAAACAACTGTATGTGCCCGAACTCTCTGACAAACCCGGCCGTGGCGAGCAAATTGTGCCGTACCGGGACTTGCTGACATGGACACAAAGGACTCAACAGGAAAACCTGGCATTGCTGGAGAACAGGCCGGACAGCAACGGAAACCGGGCACTCATGCAGGACAGTTATCTCGCGGGATTTCTGTCCCAGCATTACGCGCAGCACTACGAAACCGTGCAGATGATCCGCGCCCAGCGCCAGTTGCGACAATCACCGCATGAACCAGCGCCCGCACCGTTGCTGGCGGGAAAGCCGGCATACCGTTTTATCGAGTTCAACGCCGGAGAGTACCGCATCGGTTCAGACGAAATCACGCATTACGATAACGAAAAACCTAGTTTCAATTTTCACGCCGGCGCCTTCGCAATCAGCGAAACACCGGTGAGCAACGCCGATTACCTGTCTTTTATAGAGGCCGGCGGTTACCAGCGGCGCGAATTATGGGACGAAGCGGGCTGGCGCTGGAAATCCCGTTGCGGGGTGGAAGGCCCGGAATACTGGCGGCGGTCGCAGCACGGCGACTGGTACGGGATCACGCCCTCGGGCCCGGCCCGACTCGACGGCAGCGAGAGTGTGTGCGGGATCAACTGGTACGAGGCGCTCGCCTTTGCCCGCTACCTGGAGGCGCGCCTGCCGCACGAGTATGACTGGGAGATCGCCTGCCGTTCCGGGCGCCTGCAACAGACGGGGCAAAGCTGGGAATGGTGTGAGAATACCCTGCATCCCTATCCGGGATTTTGCGCCTTTCCGTACGAGGGTTACTCAGTGCCCTATTTTGACGGGCGGCATTTCTGTCTCAGGGGCGGCAGCCGCTACACGCTGCCGATCATCAAGCGGCCGGGATTTCGCAATTACTACGAGGCTGATAAACGGCATATCTTCGCCGGACTGCGGCTGGCACGGGATACCTGAATGCTGATCAGGACGAGGCGGAATCCAGCAACTTCACCAGTGACTTGTTCTTGTGCCGTTCGGCAATGCTGGTGGCCGTGTGCTTGTTCTTGTCCTGGATGGATACGTCGGCGCCGGCATCCAGCAACATCTGTACAATTTCCATATCGCCGTTGACCACCGCGAACATCAGCGCGGTGCGCCCTTCCGCGTCCACCGTGTTGACATTGGCGCCCTCCATCAACAACTCACGGACAATGCGCCGGTTGCGCACGTATACCGCGCCCATCAGGGCGGAACGCCCCTGGGCATTCACCGCGTTGATATCGGCACCGGCGGCGATCAGGGATTTCAGCCTGGCAAGATGGCCATCCTTGGCAGCCAGATAGATCTCGGCGGGGGCGCTGGCCGCTTCCCTGCCAGTCTCG
>JBFGPT010000216.1:0-3743 GCA_041564575.1 Gammaproteobacteria bacterium
CGGCCAGTATCGAAACCTGCCACGCTGAATTTGTAAAACTATTCCATGGTGTAATATCTGAATTGAAACTAGAAAAACTGATGGTCACCGCTGACAATACCGTAATCTGGGTTGAAATCCATGCCTCGGCGGTTCTGAATGATAGGGGACAGTTCTTATTTGCGGTCATTCATATTATTGATATCACCGAACGCACCCTGGAATCACAGCGATTCTCGCGTGCGAAACGCGCCCTGCAGGTTTTAAATGACTGTAATCATGGATTCTCGCAGATCAACGAGGAAATCAACCTGCTGCAATATATATGCGAAGTGATCGTTACTACCGGCTTGTACCGCATGTCCTGGGTTGGATACTTACGTAATAAGAACGAGAAAGTGATAGAACCCATCGCATATGCAGGTCATGAATCTGGATATCTGGATAAAGTACTGATGTGGCAGGATCAACCGTCTGAATGCGGGCCGACTGTAACCTGTATACGGAACTTGCAACCCTGTAATTCCCGGGATATAAAAAACGACGACAGCTTCGGTGACAGAAAACAGGATGCCTTGCAGAGAGGTTACGCGTCCTGCTGCGCCATCCCTTTTTTGATTGATAATAAAATTACCGGGGCATTGACCCTGTATTCATCGGATGTGGACGCATTCGATGCCGAGGAGGTCTCCCTGTTGCAGGATCTCACTGCAAATATGTCCAGAAGCCTGCAAAATATCAGAATCAAACATAAACATGAGCTCGCACAGGCAGAATTACAGGCCAGCGAAGAAAAATTCCGCCTGGCATTTGATAATGCATCAGTTGCCATGGCACTGGTTAACGACCATGGTTTGATTATCGATGTGAATAACACCGGACATGAAATGCTGGGTTATGAACGGTCGGAACTTGTGGGCAAATCCCTCAAATTTATTACTCATCCGGATGACATTGAAATGAGTCTGGAATATTTCAGGCGACTTTACAATGGAGAAATCGAACAATACCAGATTCAAAAGCGCTACATCCGCAAGGATAACCGCGTTGTTTATGCCGTCCTGAATGCATCTTTGATACCGGATGAATCCGGCAAACCCGGCATCCTCGTCGCGATAATAGAGGATATCACCCTGCGCAGGAAAGCAGAGATTGCCCTGCTTGACAGCGAGGAACGCTACAGGCGGCTGTACGATGATACCCCTTCAATGTTTTTTACCGTGAACGAAGAGGGTTTTATCAATTCCGTTAATGAATACGGCGCAAGTGAACTGGGGTATGACGTGCAGGATTTGATCGACGAACCCCTGGATATACTGATACATCCGGATGATCGCGATGTTATCAAGGGTCACTTTAGTACATTTATTAACAATCCCGACATTATCCAGCGACTGGAATTTCGCAAGATCAAGAAAGACGGCACCGTGATCTGGGTTCGTGAGACCCTGCGTTGCCACCGGGACACGGATGACAGTCACCGGTATCTGATCGTCTGTGAAGATATCTCTGAAATCCAGAGGCTTTCCAGTCAACTCTCCTGGCAGGCCACTCATGATGCCCTGACCGGCCTGGTCAACAGAACGGAATTCGAACGCCGGCTTGAACGTGTGCTGCAGTCAAGTTTCAGAACGGCTGACGACCATGCCTTGTGCTTTCTCGATATGGATCAATTCAAGGTGATCAATGATACCTGCGGTCATCTTGCCGGTGACGAATTACTGCGTCAGTTGAGCGAAGTACTGACCGCGGCCGTACGCAAGCGCGATACCTTGGCACGGCTTGGCGGTGACGAGTTTGGAATATTGATGGAACACTGTGACATGGACAAGGCCAGGGAGGTTGCGGAGTCTGTACTGAAAAAAGTCGAGGATTTTCGTTTCACCTGGGAAAACAAGCGTTTCTCACTCGGGGTCAGCATCGGACTGGTATCGATCTCAGGTACCGCCAGCACGGTGACATCAGTCATGCGCGAAGCTGATGCGGCCTGCTATGCTGCCAAGGATGCCGGACGCAATCGTGTCCATGTCTACCAGGCGGGAGACAAGAAACTGTCGCGTATCCGGGGAGAAATGCAATGGGTTTCGATAATCAACGAGGCCATCGAAGATGATAAAATACTGCTTTACAAGCAGGAAATCAGACCGCTGGGCAGGCCGGAACATGAAGGCATGCATTATGAATTATTAATCAGGTTAAAAGCCGATGACGGTCAAATCATTCTGCCTGGCGCATTCATGCCGGCAGCGGAGCGTTACAACCTGACCACGAAAATCGACGCCTGGGTGGTCAGAACATATCTAGCCTGGCTGTATGAGCATCCCGTCCACCTCGAAAAACTCAGCCTGTGTACGATTAACCTGTCCGGACTGTCCATGAGTGATATGAAGTTTATCGATATGGTGCTCGACCTGTTCGAGTACTACAACATACCGGGCGAGAAGATCGGTTTTGAAATCACGGAAACCGCAGCCATACAGAACATGAGTAATGCCATCAAATTCATGAACCTGTTGAAAGGTATCGGTTGCCGTTTCGCCCTGGATGATTTTGGCAGCGGGGTATCGTCTTTTGCCTATCTCAAGCAGATCCCGGTGGAGTACATCAAGATCGACGGCAGTTTCGTGCGGGACATCCAGCATGACCGGATCGATTTCGAGATGGTGCGCTCGATCAGCGACATCGCCAGGGTCATGGGCATCCAGGCCATCGCTGAATTCGTCGAATCTGAAGAGATCCTGTCCATCTTGCATGACCTGGGGGTCAGCTACGGCCAGGGCTTTGCGATTCAAAAGCCCGTGCCGCTGGTGGATTAACGCGCGGCGGGGCCGAAATCCCGGTTATTCGCTAGAAGGGGATATCGTCGTCAAAATCACTGGTATCGGCGGTGGCCGCTGCCGCCGGGGCTTCCGCCGTTCGATTGCCTGAAGCCGGGGCATAGTTGTCCCCCGCGGCAGCGTTGCCGCGGCCGCCGAGCATCTGCATTTCATTGGCGACGATCTCGGTGGTATAGCGGTCATTGCCTTCCTTGTCCTGCCACTTGCGTGTCTGCAACCGTCCCTCGACATAAACCTGCGAACCCTTTTTCAGGTATTCCGACACGATTTCGGCCAGACGGCCGAAGAACACGACCCGGTGCCATTCGGTCCGGTCCTGCTGTTCGCCGGAGGTCTTGTCTTTCCAGGATTCCGAGGTGGCAATGCTGACATTCGCGACTGCCGCGCCACTGGCGGTGTAGCGAACATCCGGATCATTGCCCAGATTGCCAATCAGGATGACCTTGTTTATTCCTCTAGCCATGAGTTTCTCTCTTTCGGGTTAAATATGATTGCCTAAGGCGTTCCGGTGTCCGGTTCCATGGATTGACCGGCGGTCGATTCGTACCGGGGCCGCCCGGACTGGAGACTATTTCAGTTTTCAGGAAGATGATCAAGCCGTGTGCCCAGGACCGCGGTTTTCAGGGCGGCCAGACAGGCCAGCCAGACACAGGCAATCAGGCTGTTACATATGAAAACCCCGGTGTAGCCGTAATATTCCAGGCTCAAACCGCCCACCAGGCCGCCGATGAAGGCGCCGATAAACTGGGCGGTGGCAAACACGCCGAGCGCGGATCCCTTGCGGTTGGCGGCGATGGACTTGCTGACCGACGCCGGCAGTGAGGCCTCAAGGTAATTGAAGGCCACGAAGAAAAACAGCATGAACAGGGCGATTGACCACAGATCGCGGTGCCACAGGCTCAGACCCAGTTGCGAGATCAGCAGCAG
>JBFGPT010000217.1:0-3731 GCA_041564575.1 Gammaproteobacteria bacterium
AAGGCCTATGCCTACCCGCGCTACCGGTTGAAGCCACAGAAAAAAATCCTGCCGAGCACCTCTGTCTACGGCTACTACCCGTACAAGAAACCATACACGGGGTACCGGGTCAAACCCGGCGCCAGCCGGCTGCAGCAGAATAAAGCATACGGTTACAACAGTACCTATGGCTACAACCGTTTTTCCAGACGTGGTTACGGGCGCTGGTACCGATAACCGAACCCCTGCACTGAAAGTCTCTGATCAGGCGTTCGTCCGCTGATCGCTTTTTGTGATGATATATATAATCAATAACAGGGCCGGCACGCCCAACAATCCGGCATACAGGAAGAACCACGCGTAGCCGGTAGCATCCACAACCAGTCCGGAAAAACCACCGGTAAACTTCGCAGGCAGGGTCATTAATGAACTGAACAGCGCATACTGGGTCGCGGTGTAGGCGCGGTTTGTCAGGCTGGACAGATAGGCAATGAAGGCCGAGGTGGCAAAACCGCCACTGAGGTTATCGGCGGAGATCACGACGGCCAGTGATATCAGGCCGGATTCACTCAGCGCCAGGTAGACGAACAGCAGATTGGTAACAATGATCAGCACCGACCCCACCAGCAAGGGTTTCAACAGCCCATAACGTGTCACGATCACCCCACCGAGTGCTGCGCCAAAGATGGTCATGAAAAATCCAAAGATCTTCGTCACGTCGGCGATCTCTTTCTTGCTGAATCCCAGGTCCAGGTAAAACGGATTGGCCATCACGCCCATGGTGATGTCACTTATCTTGTAGGTGCCGATCAGCAGCAGGATGATGAGCGCCATGCGACCGTTGCGATTGAAGAATTCAACAAAGGGGCTGACCACGGCATCCACGAACCAGGCGGCCAGCCGGTTCAGCGCAGATCGCGACCTTGCGATACCAACCGAGGCCTCGAGTTTCGCCTCCAGCGCCCGCGTGGCGTCCGGGATTGTGTGCTCGGGCTCGGGTATCAACAGCGTCGTAACCATGCCCACCAGCATCAACAGGGCCATGACCGTATAGGCATAGGCCCAGGACCGGCTATCGGCGATGTAAAAGGCGCCGGCACCCGCGACCAGCAGGGCAACCCGGTAACCGAAAACATAGCTTGCTGCCATGGCGCCCTGGTAGCGCGACTCCATTGCCTCGATCCTGAACGCATCGATGGTGATGTCCTGGGTCGCCGAACCAAAGGCCACCATCAGTGCGAAGGCGGCAATCGCCGCCAGTTGTGTCTGCGGTTCGGTCCGCGACATGGCCAGCAGGCCCACGGCGATGCAGACTTGCGCCAGCAACATCCAGGCACGGCGCTTGCCGAGCGCATGTGTCAACATGGGCAGTGGCAGACGATCAATCACCGGCGCCCAGAACACCTTCACCGAGTAGGTAATGCCGATCCAGCTGAAGAATCCTATCGTGGTGAGCTCGGTGCCGACGTCCCTGAGCCAGGCGGACAAGGTGGAAAACACCAGTAAAAACGGCAGGCCCGCCGAAAAGCCGAGAAAGATCATGGCCACCACGCGCGGCCGGGTGTAAACAGCCGCGGCTTCGCGCCAGCTTGTTAGGTCATTGCTTTTAATATTTAATACACCTGAATATATTCTTTAACTCCGGGCAAGCCGGTGAAACCAGAAACGGCACGTGAAAAACGCCGGACAATGGCCTGTCTGCCAAAAACAGAGAATAACACGCCATGGCGACCGAAATTGAAAGAAAATTCCTGGTGCTTGATGACAGCTGGCGACAGCATGTCACACGCTCCTGTCATTACCGCCAGGGCTATATGGGATCCGTCGACACCTGTTCGATACGTGTGCGAACAGAAAACGGCAAGGCGAACCTGAATATCAAAAGTGCGACGCTCGGTATCACGCGCAAGGAATACGATTATGAAATTCCGATCGAGGATGCCAATGAAATGCTGGAATCATTGTGCGAAAAACCCCTGATCGAGAAAACCCGGTATTTTGTCGAACACGGTGACCATACCTGGGAGATTGATGTCTTCAGCGGAGATAATGCAGGCCTGATCGTCGCCGAGGTGGAGTTACAGGACACCGGGGAGGAATTCCAGCTTCCTGACTGGGCCGGAGATGAGGTCTCCGATGATCCCAGGTACTACAATGTGTGCCTGATCAAGCACCCCTACAGAGATTGGGCCAGCCAGGGCTGACCGAAAATAACAGGGAATCAATCCGTCAGCTCGATTTCTTCCTTCGGCCGGATAACAAACCAAACAACGAGTCCAATCGGCCAGATCACCAGGGCGAGATAGACACCCTTGATCAACGCCAATGCCCCGGCGATCACGAACAGCAACGGGATCACCATGCCCTTGTTTCCCGCACCCCGGGTTGCGGCATCGCCGAACACCCACAACGTGCTACACACGTAAATAGAGCAAAAGATGATGAATATTAAAACGTCTGTCGCACTGTAAAGGGGTATGTCCACGGTCCTGCCTCCGGTACTTGATAGACTATCAGTTTTTCATGTGATGTTTTGCATTCACCGGATGCATGAATGCATTGGATAACAGGGCAATAAATAACAGCACCGCCATCAGGTACATAGTGGTGTTATACAGGTTCGGGGTCGGATCGATGGTCCCCGCCGGGGCGATCTCCATGAGCTTGGCGATGGTCACGGTCTTGGCCTCTACCAGGGTCTCAATTTGATCCATACCAGCTCCGAATTTCTCCTGAAAACGCGCCGGGTCAATTTTATCGGCCAGGTCCTGAATGGCGTTGTTCACCGATATCTCGCGCAGCGAGGTAATCGCCAGCGGACCAAAGACACCGGCACTGCTCCAGGCGGTCAACAGGCGGCCGTGTATACCGCCGACGAAACGGGTGCCGAAGACATCGGCAAGATAGGCCGGGATGGTGGCGAAACCGCCGCCGTACATGGTGAAGATGATCATGGTGGCCGCGTAGAAATACACCAGCCAGACCATAGAGGGACTGACACTGACCTGCTGGGCGGTATAGGGTATCGAACAGTAAAGTATTATCCCCAGCACAAAGAAGGTGTAATAGGTCGTTTTGCGGCCAAGGTAATCCGAGGCGCTGGCCCAGATAAACCGGCCGACCATGTTGAAGGCACTGATCATCAACACGTAGGTCGCGGCGAAATTCAGGTCGACGATGTCCGGCAGGGTGCGGCCGAAAATATCCGTCATCATGGTCTTGGCCACGGCCAGCACGCCGATACCCGCGGTCACGTTAAAACAGAGGATCACCCACAACTGGTAAAACTGTGGCGTCTTCAGGGCCTTGTCGATATGCACGTGATGCATGGTGATCATCTTGCCATGATGTTCGCCCTCTTCCGGCGGCTCCCAGCCCTCGGGTTTCCAGCCCTCGGCCGGAACGCGATAGGCGAATGCGGCGCACAGCATGACTACCAGGTAGATGGCGCCGATGGTGAAGAAGGCCTGTGACACCCCGACGCTGCCGGTACCGACCAGGTATACGCCCTCCTGTCCCGGGACGATCATATTGGCGACGTCATTGGCGCCGATGATCACGACCTCTTTCAGTTCGCCGGCAATCTCGGTCATGCGGCGTCCCGTCTCGTCGGTTACAAGTTTCAGGGAATCGACGCTGCCGAGATACTCCGGCAGCTTGTGGTAATGCTTGATGAATCCCTCGATCATGGGTTTGGCAATCATGGCCCCGCCACCGAAGCCCATGATTGCAATACCGGTGGCCATGCCGCG
>JBFGPT010000218.1:0-3730 GCA_041564575.1 Gammaproteobacteria bacterium
GGTCGCGCGGCCGCAGAGTTCAATGCTGTTGTCGATAAACTTGCCGGTTGTATCCAGCAGCTTCCGGCAGGTATTGAGGGCTGGCATGGGTATTTACGATTGGTTCAAATCCGGCAGTATATCGGATTTTAAGATCCCCTCCAGAGACTGTTTGTGGCCGCTTACTTTTAAACTTGACGGCGTATCGGCGGAGCCTTGTTCTGCATCAAATTCAATCTTGAGAATGTTTTTATTCACATTAGATCGGTTTATTCAAGCAGCTAGAGGGCTTGGCCTGAAATCAGGAGTTATTTTGTAAATAAAATATATAACCTATTGTAAATAAATATAAATAATTTATTATTTAACAATAAATATATTTCCTGAAATTGCCGCAGCCTGTCCAAGCGGGCAGCTTGACAAAATCTTACACACAAACTTATCCACAGCTCTATGCACCGTCATTTCCGGAACCGCGCTGCACCAGGTAGCGGTAGATGGCCATGAACGCCTGCAGGTCGAGTTCCTGTGCGCGCTGCGACGGATCAATGGCGAGAGAACGGAAATCCTCCGCGGCCAGCCAACCGGACAAGGTGTTGCGCAACATCTTGCGGCGCTGGCTGAAGGCCTGCTGCACCAGTCCTGCAAACAGCTTTGTATCCAGTCCCGGCGCCAGTACCCTGGGCCGCAGGGAGAAGACGGACGACATGACCTTCGGTGGCGGTGAGAAACAGGCCGGTTCGACATCGAAATGCCGTTCGGCCTCGCAATAAAACTGTGCCATCACTGAAAGGCGGCCGTATTCACTGTCGCCAGGCGCCGCACAGATGCGATCGACCACTTCTTTCTGCAACATGAAAACCATCTCCTCGATTCGATCGCTCTGCTCAAACAGGTGAAATAACAGGGGTCCCGAGATGTTGTAAGGCAGGTTGCCGGCAATGCGTATCTTTGTCCTCGTAACCTCCGCCAGTTCAAGTGTCAGCGCATCCTGATGTCGTATCTCAAGTCCGGGGAATTCACTTTGCAGTGTTACGAGATCTGCCAGCAGGTCGCGATCCAGTTCCACCACCGTTAATCGCGTTCCCCGTTCCAGCAGGGGCCGGGGCAGGGCGCCGTGGCCCGGGCCGATCTCGATGAGTTGTTCATCCGGCCGCGGATCAATGGTGCCGACGATGCGATCGATGACGGCGCGATCGGTCAGAAAATGCTGGCCGAAGCGTTTGCGAGGCACATGCCGCATGTTTAATGTGACAAGGCGGAGCGTGGTTTGCCGTCGGATTTGCCCGCCTGTCCTGGTTGCGCATGCGCCAGCATCGCGATGGCCTGCTCGATGGCCGCGACCAGACTGGAAGGATTGGCCTTGCCGGTGCCGGCCAGCGCCAGCGCGGTACCGTGATCAACGGATGTGCGGATCACGGGCAGCCCCAGGGTGATATTAACCGTCTCACCGAACCCCAGCGCCTTCAGGGCAGTCAGTCCCTGGTCATGATACATGGCCAGGATCACATCGAAGTCGCGCCTGACCTCCGGGGTGAAAACCGTGTCGGCCGGCAGGGGGCCGCACAGGCGCAGGCCCTGTTGGCACAGGCGCTCGATAACCGGTCGTAAAACCGTAATCTCTTCCGTGCCGAGGTGACCGTCTTCACCGGCATGCGGGTTCAGGCCGCAGACGGCGATACGCGGTGCCTGCAGTGCGAAGCGCGATTGCAGGTCGCCATGCAGGATGCTGATCACCTGCTCCAGCCGCTGCGGGGTGATCATGCCGACGACATCCTTGAGCGGCAGGTGCGTGGTCACCAGCGCAACCCGCACACGGGTATTGGTCAGCATCATGACGGGCAGGGCAGCGCCGCATTTCTCCGCCAGGTATTCGGTGTGACCACTGAACGGTATCCCGGCGGTATTGATGATGGACTTGCTGACGGGACCGGTAATGAGCGCGTCGAAGCGATGATCCAGGCAGGCGGACACGGCCGTATCCAGGGTTGCGAGCACGTAAGCGGCATTTTCCGGGTTGAGTTGCCCCGCCGTGACGGTGCCGCGCAGGGGCACCGGCATGACGTCGATGATGCCGGGCCGGTGCCTTTCGGCGTCGCGATATTCGCGTACGCGGATATCCAGACCCAGGTGTTCGATACGCTGCTGCAACAGTTCCGGATCAGCGACGGCGACCAGGGTGGCCTCGAAAGATTGCCGGTTGATCATGGCCAGGAGTTCGGGGCCGATGCCGGCGGGTTCACCCGGCGTGATCAACAGCCTGGGCAGCCTAGTATTCATTCAAGCGGTATTGTACGTAAGCCTCCTGGCGCAGGTTACGTAACCAGTTCTGGTGGGCTTCCTCGCTTTTGCGTTTCTTGATGATCTCGCGGGCCCGGGTGCGGCGGGCGTTCTCGGTGTTGTCGTGTTCGCGCCGATCCATGACCTGCACGATATGCCAGCCAAACGGGGTCTGGAAAGGTTCGCTGATCCCGTTGATTTCGAGATCATTCATGACTTCTTCGAATTGCGGCACCAGTGCCCCGGGATTGGTCCAGTCCAGGTCGCCGCCCTGCAGTGCGCTGAGGGTATCTTCTGAATACGCCTTGGCCAGTTGCTCGAACTTGTCGCCCTGTCCCAGCCGGTACAACAGTTCCTCGAGCTTGGCTTTGGCCTGGTCATCAGTGACCAGTTCATTGGTCTTGATTAGGATATGCCGGGCCCGGGTCTGGGTGACAATGGATTTTTCACTGCTGCGCATTTCCACCAGCTTGATGATATGAAATCCGCTGGGATTTTCGATGAGTTCACTGACGTCGCCGGGGCGCATGTCATCGACGTATTCGCTGAACAGTGACGGGATCTGGTTTTTCTTGCGCCAGCCCAGGCTGCCGCCGTCGCTTGCCTGTTGCCCGTCCGAGACCGTTGCTGCCATGTCGGCGAAGTCGTGTCCGGCCCTGAGATCGTCAACGACCTTTTGCGCGATCAGGCGGGTCGCCTCCTTGTCATCCTTGCTGGCGCTCTCCGGCACGGAGATCAGAATATGGGCGAGGTGATATTGTGTCTCGGTTTCACCCTGGTGTTCCTGGGTCGCCAGGAAATTGTCTATTTCACGATCGGTAACAGTGATACGGTTTTCCACCTGGCGCTGGCGCAGTTGCGATATGGTGATTTCATTGCGGATGTCTTCGCGGAACTGTTCGAAACTGTAGCCATCGCCCTCAAGGATTTCACGAAACTCCTTCAGGGACACCTGGTTTTGTGCAGCGATATTGCTGATAGCCCGGTTCAGGATATCCTCACTGATGCGGATGCCCGTGCGTTCGGCAGTCTGTAGTTGCAGTTTGTTGAGGATGATGCGGTCGAGCACCTGTTTTTCCAGCGCGGCGGGCGGTGGCGGCTGCTGGTTGGCCTGGCGCAACTGTGCCTGGATGGTGCGGATCTTGTTTTCCAGCTCGCTCATCATGACCACGTCGTCGTTGACCACGGCCACGATACGGTCGAGCGGGACGTCGGCACGCACGGCGGCCGCGCAGATCGAGGCGTTAAGCAGGACGATGAGCGCCAGCGGCCGGAGGCCGGGAAGCAGGCTAGAACGTTGTTTCATACCCGGGGATATTTCTTTCCAAGAATTCGGCGGCCTTTTTACCAACACCGGCCAGTCCTTTCAACTCAACTTGTAAAAAAATCCCGGTTTCGAATTCACCGTTAATGTCAGCCAGAAAGCGTCTTGCCACCAGACGGGTGCCCCAGCAGCAATCCTCGTACTCGA
>JBFGPT010000219.1:0-3722 GCA_041564575.1 Gammaproteobacteria bacterium
AAGGCGAACAGCGCCTCGCGGGTGCCGTTGACCGGTAGTATGTGCCGGTTCGGGTCCAGGCTGTCCTGCGGCAAGGCGAAGCGGCGGCACAGCCATTGCCGTATGCTCTCGCGCAGTTCATCCATGCCGCGGGTGAGCGGATAGCGGGCAGCCAGGTCCAGGTGTTCACGCAAGGCCTCGAGAACAAAGGCGGGTGTTGGATGTTTTGGCTCGCCGATGGAGAGGTCGATGTGCGGCCGATCCGTCGATACGGCGGCATCGGCCTTGAGCCGGGCTAGCTTTTCGAAGGGATACGGCTGGAGATGTCGCAGACCCGGATTCATTCAGGCGTTCAGGATTAATGAAATACAATAAGGGCCGCCTAGTATATGGGAACGCGTAACGCCATGCATGAAAAAGCCGGATTTCTGCCGTACCTCGCCTGCCTGGTGGCTGCGACCCTGTGGGGCCTGCTCTGGTATCCCTTGCGCCTGCTGGAGGCAGGCGGTCTGCCCGGCGTGTGGGCGACGTTGCTGATTTATCTCGCCGCGCTCATCGCCATCTTGCCCTTTCTCAGGCGCGAAGCAATCCGGATCAAGAATCCGCGGCTTTTGCTTGGACTGGCACTGGCGGCCGGCTGGACCAACCTGGCCTTTGTCCTGGCCATGCTGGAAGGCACGGTGGTGCGGGTCCTGTTGCTGTTTTACCTGTCGCCGGTCTGGGCCATATTGCTGGCGCGGCTGTTTTTGCACGAGATGATTACCCGCCAGTCGATCCAGAACCTTATCATCGCTGGAACGGGCGCGGTGATCCTGCTGTGGAATGGCCGAGATGTGTTCGGCGGTCCGATGGATCTGGCAGATATGCTGGCCTTGACCTCAGGCATGGCCTTTGCCGTGACCAACCTGCTGGTCAGGAAGATCGGCGATATCCCGATGCAGAACAAGATGCTGGCGGCCTGGGTCGGGGTCATCGTCCTGTGCGTGCCGGGGATACTACTGGGCGGTGGCGGGGTACCGGATTTCAGTCCCGGCCCGGTCGGCCTGGCCATCGCGGTCGGCGTGTTCGGCATGGTGCTCATGACCTATACGGCGCAATACGGCGTCACGCACCTGCCATTGCAAAAATCGGCGGTGATTTTCCTGTTCGAGGTGCCGGTGGGCGCCGTTTCCGCGGCGTTACTCTCGGCCGAGACGATCAGCTACCCGGAATATGCCGGCGGCGCGCTCGTCATGCTGGCGGCCTGGCGCACCTCGAGTCGGCACTGACGGGTCGTCTGTAAAGACAAGTTATTGTATGCTTTGCGGCCTTTTACCGCAGTGTGCGCATAATCCTGGATATTCACCGTGACGAAAGAAATTCTGGTACTGCCGGGCGATGGTATTGGCCCTGAAATCGTAAGCGAAGCCGAGAAGGTCCTGCTGGCCTTGCGGGACCGGCATGGCCTGGATATCAGCCTGCAACACGGCCTGATCGGCGGCGCGGCCTACGAGGCCACCGGCCGGCCGCTGCCGGACGAAACCCTGGCGGCCGCGAAACAGGCCGATGCGATCCTGTTTGGCTCAATCGGCGGCCCGCAGTGGGAAACTATCGAACGCGAGTTGCGGCCGGAACGCGGATTACTGGCGCTGCGTGCGGGCCTCGGCCTGTTCGGCAACCTGCGCCCGGCCATTGTCTACCCGGAACTGTCCGATGCCTCGGCCCTGAAGCACGAGGTGGTGGACGATCTCGACATCATGATCGTGCGCGAGTTGACCGGCGGCATCTATTTCGGTGAGCCGCGCGGCATCCGCACCCTGGAAAACGGCGAGCGGCAGGGGTACAACACCCTGCTGTACAGCGAGACGGAGATCGAGCGCATTGCCCGCATGGCCTTCGACATCGCCATGCAAAGAGAACGGCGCGTGACCTCCGTGGACAAGGCCAATGTGCTGGAGGCGCTGGAACTGTGGCGCGAGGTGACCAGCACGGTAGCGAAGGACTATCCCGAGGTCACCCTGGAACACATGTATGTCGATAACGCCGCGATGCAACTGGTGCGCAATCCCAACCAGTTTGACGTGATCGTCACGACCAACCTGTTCGGTGATATCCTTTCGGACCTGGCATCCATGCTGACCGGATCGATCGGCCTGTTACCGTCTGCCTCGCTCAACGAAACCGGGCGCGGCATGTATGAACCCATACATGGTTCGGCCCCGGACATTGCCGGTCGCAATATTGCCAATCCGCTGGCGACTGTATTATCAGCGGCCATGATGCTGCGTTACTCCCTGCACGAGCACGCGCAAGCGGATCGCATTGAGGCCGCTGTCAGGAAAGTGCTGGCCGAGGGATACCGCACGGCGGATATCTTCTCGAAAGGCATGCAAAAGGTCTCGACCACGGAAATGGGTGATGCCGTTGTCGCGGCACTGGCAGAATCCGTCGTTTAAATATCTGAATCGGGTAAATCTGTTTATGAGCAAGAAATTTAATGTCGCTGTCGTCGGTGCGACCGGGGTAGTCGGTGAAACCATGCTGTCCATCCTGGAGCAACGCAATTTTCCGGTGAACGAAGTGTATGCCGTGGCCAGCAGCCGCTCGGCCGGCAAGCGTATCCCGTTCATGGAAGATGAACTGGAGGTCCGTGATCTCGACGCGTTCAAGTTCGACGATGTCGACATCGGCCTGTTTTCACCCGGGGCGTCAATATCGAAGATTCATGCACCGCGCGCCGCGGCGGAGGGGTGCGTCGTGATCGATAACACCTCGCAGTTCCGTTACGACGATGACATCCCGCTGGTGGTGCCGGAGGTCAACCCGCACGCGATCGCCCAGTATAAAAATCGCGGCATCATCGCCAATCCGAACTGTTCGACCATACAGATGGTGGTGGCCTTGAAACCGATACACGATGCCGCCGTGATCGAACGTTTGAATGTCTGCACCTATCAGGCGGTGTCCGGCACCGGTAAGGAGGCCGTCGAGGAACTCGAACGACAGACGGCGGCCCTGATGAACGGGCAGAGCTATCCCGGCGAGGTCTATCCCAAGCAGATTGCCTTCAATGTCCTGCCGCATATCGATGTCTTTCAGGACAATGGCTATACCAAGGAAGAGATGAAGATGGTCTGGGAGACCCGCAAGATCCTCGAAGACGATTCGATCCTGGTCAATCCGACCACGGTCCGGGTGCCGGTCTTTTACGGTCATTCAGAAGCCGTGCACCTGGAGACGCGTGAACGCATCACGGCCGCGGAGGTCAGGGAATTGCTGGCGCGCAGCGAGGGCATCGTCGTGCTCGATGCGCACGAGGACGGCGGTTACCCGACGGCCGTGACCGAGGCTGCCGGTACCGACCCGGTTTTTGTCGGTCGCATTCGCGAAGACATCTCGCACCCGCGTGGTATCAACCTGTGGGTCGTGTCTGATAATGTACGCAAAGGCGCGGCATTAAATAGTGTTCAAATCGCTGAAATTTTGGTAAAAGACTACTTATAAACTATAGTTAAGGGGTAATTGTAAAGCATGTTCGTAAGTTTACGGGCTTACTTATCAGGCTGGTTCAGGTTTGTTGATACAGCTCCAGCCGCTCGGAAATGCCCCAGTGCGTAAAATTTAACCAAAAGCCGATCAATCTCATTCGTAATACATTGATATTATTTGAGAAAAAAATTATGGGCGCCAAATCGATGCAGTTACCAAGAAAAATCAGCTTGATCCTGGGAATACCCGCCATGCTGTTTTGCCTGACCTCGGCG
>JBFGPT010000220.1:0-3706 GCA_041564575.1 Gammaproteobacteria bacterium
ATTCACACCGCCGACAAAAACCGACTCGAGTCTCGCCACCGGCGTCAGGGCGCCGGTGCGACCGACCTGTACCTCGATATCGAGCACCCGGGTAATTTCCTCTTCCGGCGGATATTTCCAGGCAATCGCCCAGCGCGGCGCGCGCGCGACATAGCCCAGCGTTTCCTGTTCAGCCAGCCTGTTGAGCTTGATGACCACGCCGTCGATATCGTAGTCCAGCCCTGAGCGCCTGGCGGCGATATCCGCGTAATAGTCCTTGCAAGCCTCCAGCCCGGTAACTCGCCGGGCCAGGGGCGACACCGGCAGGCCCCAGTCCTTCAACTGCTTCTGGATATCGGCCAGGTTGTCCGGCAGGCGATCGCCGCTGACCTCGCCGATGCCATAGGCATAGAACGACAGGGGCCGGCGCGCCGTGATGGACGGATCCAGCTGTCGCAGGCTGCCGGCCGCGGCGTTGCGGGGATTGGCGAAGGTCTTGTCGCCATTTTCCTCCTGGTCCTGGTTCAACTTCCTGAAACCTGTTCGTGTCATGAAGATCTCACCACGTACCTCGAGCACGCCTGGATGATCATGCCGGTACAGTTTCAGCGGTATGCAATCGATGGTGCGAACATTGTGCGTGACATCTTCGCCTGTCGTGCCATCGCCACGGGTCGCCGCCCGCACCAGCCTGCCCGACGCGTATCGCAGGCTGACGGCCAGACCGTCCAGCTTGGTTTCCGCCAGATATTCAATAGTGTCGCTGGCCAGTGCCTCGCGCATGCGCCGGTCGAAGGCCTGCATCTCTGCTTCGTCGAAGGCATTGGCCAGGGACAGCATCGGCACCGTATGCCGCACCTGTTCGAAGGCCTCCAGGGGTCCGGCGCCGACACGCTGGCTGGGGGAATCACTGCTGACCAGTTCCGGATGCCGGCTCTCGATTTCCAGCAATTCCGCCATCAGGCGATCGTACTCGGCATCCGGCACCGAGGGTGCGTCCTCGACATAGTACTGGTAGTTATATTTTTCGATTTTCGCCCGCAGTGACTCGAGCTTTTTCTGAATCGTTGCGGAGGGCATTGGCGCTTCAGGCACCCTGCCGGTAGTGTTTCAACCGGGCCCGCATCTTTTCGATCTCACTCTCGGTCAAGGGTTTGCGAAGGCGGTCACAGACCTGGCCGCCCAGGCTATCGGCAATGCGCTGCGCAGTATTCAGCATCAATTCCAGCGCGACCTCGGCGTCGATGGCCGTGGGCAGGCACATGTACAGTATCAGGCCGCGCGTTGAAAAGGACTCCATGCCCTGCAGATCGAACTCGCCGGGTTCGTAGAGATTGGCGAGACTGAATATGGCGGCGT
The DNA here is from genome assembly GCA_041564575.1 of Gammaproteobacteria bacterium. GTDB lineage: Bacteria > Pseudomonadota > Gammaproteobacteria > Eutrophobiales > Eutrophobiaceae > UBA4486. Next base: position 1,339 of record JBFGPT010000220.1, read on the forward strand.
CGGTTTTCATTTCACCCACACCGTAATGGTGAAAGATATTCATGTTGCCGAATTTCATACCGGCCGCCTTGGTAGCCGTCAGGATATCCAGCCCCTGGAAATATTCCGTTGCCACGGGGGCAATTGCGAGGATCAGCAAATCATCCTCGCTGACCGGCGAAGCACCTGCGTCATCGGCGTCGCCCCCGGCAGCAGTGACCGGTTTGTCATCCGACTCTATGACATCGTGCAGGATAAGCGGGATCTGTTCATCGACGTCTGCCTGCCTTTCGCGTTTGGCCGAAATGGACAGTCCGCGGATGTCCTCACCGGAGACCTCCTGCGCCGCTGTGCGGCCACCGCTGATGCTGACAGCTTCGCCGGCATCGGTATCGGCAGAGGATTTCAGGCTGCCGGCCCGATCCTGTGTCAGTTCGTGCTCGAAGACAACTTCTGAACGGCGTTTTTGTCGCTGTTTCCTTTTCGTGACTTCCCACAGGTAGATTCCGGCTATAAGACAGACGCCGATGATGAGTAACAGCGTGCGCAGGCTCATGTCACGGCCGGTAAGCAGTCAGGTTGCCGGAGAACTGTAACGGCCTGCGCGTGACGCGCGGTCTCAGGCAGATTCCGCCATATCGACCGCGGCATCAACATCGACCGAGACGATGCGTGAGACACCCGGTTCATTCATCGTAACCCCAAGTAGTTGATGTGCGATCTCCATTGTAATCTTGTTATGCGTGATCACAATAAACTGAACATCGCCACTGGCCGCCATGTTGGCGACCATGTCGCTGAAACGTCCGACGTTCGTATCATCAAGTGGGGCATCGACCTCGTCGAGAATGCAGAACGGGGCCGGGTTGAGCTTGAAGATGGAAAATACCAGCGCTACCGCGGTCAATGCCTTTTCACCGCCGGAAAGCAGGTGGATGGTTGTGTTGCGTTTACCCGGTGGCCTTGCCATAACGGTAACGCCGGTCTCCAGCAGATCGTCGCTGGTCAGTTCCAGGTAGGCGTGCCCGCCACCGAACAGAACGGGGAAGGTTTCCTGCAGATTGGTGTTGAGCTTGTCGAAGGTTTCCTTGAAGCGTGATCGTGTTTCCTTGTCGATCTTCTTGATGGCGTTTTCCAGCGTTTCCAGTGCGCTGGCCAGATCTGCCTGCTGACTGTCCAGGTATTCCTTGCGCTCGCTGAGCTGGGCGTGTTCCTCGATAGCGGCCAGGTTGATCGGCCCCAGCCTCTGGATCTTGCGCCCGACGCTTTCCAGTTTGTCCTGCCAGGACTCCATGTTTGCGCCTTCCTCGATATTGTCCAGGATGGTCTGCAGGTCAGCCGATGAGTCCTGAAGCTGCTCCTCGATCGTGCGCAAGCGAACGCTGGTTTCCTGGGCAGCCATGCGCGCCTGTTCCAGGGCGTCCCTGAGTTCCTGGATTTTCTGTTCGGCCTGCAGGCGCTGTTGCTCACTCTCTCTCAGGCGGCTGTCGATTTCCTGAACATTGGCGCGGCGCCCGGCCAGCGTCTTTTCCGCCTCGACCTTGCTGGCCAGGCCGGTTTCCAGCCGGGCCTGCAGGTCCGCCAGCGGTTGTTGCTGTGACGTTATGGACTGTTCAAGGTCGCCCTGACGTTTCCTGATATGTTCCACCTGTATATCGCTGCGCCGTATCGCCTGTTCGAGCGAGGCGCGTTGCGAGGACAGGGATTCCAGTTGCAGGGCCACACCGTGACTCTCTTCGTGGCTGTTTTGCCAGTTCGCCCGCGCCGTGGCCAGGGATTCCCGATACTTGTCGCGGCTTTGTATCAGGTCCTGCTTTTGCTGTTCAAACTCGTCGACCGTATGCTGTTCCTGTTCTATCAACTGCTCCAGCGCACGGCATTCCTCCTCGTCACGTGCGATGGTCTGTTCCAGTTCATCGATCCCGGACTGTAACTTATCGAGTCCCGTCATCGCGTGACTGATTCGGTTTTCACCGTCCAGTAACCTGGCCCTGGCCTCGGCCACGGCCTGTTGCCGTGCCTGGATGGTATCGTGCTGACCATGCAAGTCGGCTTCCTGTTGTTCGAGCTCTGCGCTGAGTGTATCGATGTCCGCCTGCAGGCGCCCGACTTCCGCCTGCTGTTTTCCGGTGACCGAGTCCAGCTTCTGGATTTCCTGTTCGCGTTCTATGATCCCGGATTCAGCATCCCGCCTGTCGACCCGTACCCAGTCCGCGCCCAGCCAGATACCGTCACGGGTGATGACGGATTCGCCCGTGCCGAGTCGCGGTCTATGCGCCAGTGCCTGTTCCAGGCTGTCAGCAGTGAAGACACCCTGCACCAGGGCGCGTGCCGATACCGGCGCCATGATTTTTTCCGCCAGGGTGCCGGCCCGTGGCGGGTTGTCTGC
>JBFGPT010000221.1:0-3681 GCA_041564575.1 Gammaproteobacteria bacterium
AGCGCGGCGCGACGACCATGGGGAAACGCAGCGAAAAGCGCCGGTTGTCATAGCGAATATTCTGCTGGTATTCGATCTCGATGGTGATCTCTTCCCGCGGGCCGATGTTCGCGACACTGGTGGTAAAGATGTTCGGGCGTTCCTGTTCCACCAGGCTGGCGCGCTTGCCCGCCTGCTTGGCCTTTTCGTACACTTTTTTCGCCACCTGCCGCTCCTTGATCCGGCCCTCGATGATGCGTTCACCAATCCGCATGCGCAGTTGATCGACCGCGGCGTCATCCGGCAGCGGAAACACGTATATCGCCTCGACCCACTCATCATGGGTATTGATAAACTTCTGTTTGAGGCGGGTACGCGCGATCAGGCCGGAGACGTCGATGTCGACATCGGTATGCAACAGCGGCGCATCTTTCAGGAGTCCCTGGTGTTTGAACAGCAGGCTGCCTTTCTGGACATCACCCGGTTTCTGCACCGTGTCCAGCTCACTGAAGTCCGTGGCCATGGCCGTGGCCGCCGGCGCCAGCAACAACACCAGCAGGCTCAGCAGCAGGGCGCCGATAAATCCGGCGCCAAGGCCGCGCAGCAGACAATTTGCAGTAATAGCAAGAAACGAGGGGGTATTGTGCCGTTGCATGGGTGCTCCCTGGATGTTGGTCTTTGTCAGGACTAATTAAAGCCCGGTGATCTGTCGGGAGCGGGGGCGGATCAGGGACAGGTGCTGATCAATTGTGGCGAAAAAATGGAAATTGAACCCGGTACCGGGATATTCGGCGTTAAATGGATATACTAGGACACAGTTACATTCCGGGAGAATGACACGCATGCAACGACATGTCGCGCTGGTGGAAGACGAACCGGCGATTTGCCAGAACTACGCGGATGCCCTGACCCGGCAGGGCTACCGGGTCAGCAGTTTTGCCGACAGCGATGCCGCGCTCAAGGGCTTTGAACGTGGACTGCCGGATCTCGTGATCCTCGATATTGGCCTGGGCGATGACAGCGAGGCCGGCTTCGAACTGTGCCGGCAGTTACGGGCGCGTTCGGCGAGCCTGCCCATCATGTTTCTGACCGCGCGTGATTCGGATCTCGATTCGATCTCCGGGCTCAGGCTTGGCGCCGACGATTACCTGACCAAGGACATCAGCCTGCCGCATCTCATGGCCCGCGTTGCCGCGCTGTTCCGGCGCATGGATGCCCTGCGCCAGGACAATGCCGCGGATAAGGATGTGATCCGGCATGATGAACTTGAAATCGATTGCGCTTCCCTTACGGTCGCATGGCAGGGCCGCAAGATTGACCTGACACTGACCGAATTCTGGATCGTGGTATCGCTGGCGCGCAAGCCGGGTCATGTCAAGAGCCGCGAACAACTCATGCAGGATGCGAACATCTTCGTCGATGAGGGCACCGTGACTTCGCACGTAAAGCGCATCCGGAAAAAATTCCGGGAGATCGACGCTGCCTTCGATTGCATCGAAACCGTGTACGGGATGGGTTACCGATGGCAGCCGTCAAGCTGACGCAACAATGAAAAAATCAGGGCCACGACGTTTCGGGCTGACCATCAGGACGCGCCTGCTGTTGCTCGGTCTTGCGGTGCTGAGTATCCCCTATGTCGGTTTGCAGTACCTGCAGGAGATGGAGCGATTTCTGCAGGACAGCCTGGAACAATCCCTGGTCGATGCCGCGCGCGCCCTGTCCGGCCCGCTGCACGATCACCCCGAGCTGTTTCATCTTGCCTATGACAACGATCAGCCCTCGATCTTTATTCACGATATCAAGCACGAGATCCAGATCGACGGTTATATCGACGACTGGGCCCAGTACCTGGACTGGTCCAACAATTTCTTCCGGGTGGACGGTGCCGGACCTGACGAACGTTCGCCTTTTTTCAGGTCCCTGGTGGCGCGCCACGGCGATCACATCTATATCCTGCTGCAGGTCCGCGACAGCGAGATCCATTACAACATGCCAGGGCAACAGGAGGGCATCAACGGTGATTATATCAGCCTGGTATTTGCCGATGGATCCGGGCGCCTGCAAACCTATTATTTCGCGCCAGAGGCGCCGGGCACCATGTTTCCCTACCGCTTGCAGGAATACCTGCCGGACGATCCCTATTTCGAGTTCACCGAGGCACTGATGACGAAAACCCATATCACCAATATCCGCGGCGCCTGGCAGGAAACCGATACGGGATATGTGCTGGAGATCCGCCTGCCGGATTACCTGCCGGGGGAACGACTGGGGTTTATGGTGACAGACTATTCCCTTGTCACGGGTTCGCCTCGTGCTGTGACCGTTGGATCGGCAGGATACATGACGGCCACCCGGCCCAACCTGTTGCTGCAACAATCGCAGGCCATTCACGCCATTCTCCGGCATCATGGTGAATTACGCGGCCGCCGCGCCTGGGTGCTGGATGAAAAGGGCCAGGTCCTTGCCGTCAGCGGCACCCTGAAAACCGCCGCCCCGCGTAAATCCAGCAATATTCTCTATGAATGGTTGCTGCCCGATGTCGATGACCGCTTCCGGGACGACCTGGCCGGGCGCTCCAGCCTGGAGGGGCACGAGATACGGCAGGCCCTGGCCGGTGACAGCGGCAGCCGCTGGCGCAACACCGATCGCAAGACCGTCATCGTGTCCGCGGCCGTACCCGTCTGGAACGGTGACCGGGTGCAGGGCGTGGTAATGGTCGAGGAAACCAGCAACCGTATTCAGCTGGTGCAACGCGCCGCCATGGCCAACCTGTTCAACAAGACCTTCCTGGTGTTCATGGTGGTTACCTTGCTCTTGCTGATCTTCGCCACGCACCTGTCGATGCGTCTGCGCCGGCTGGCACGCCAGGTGGATGCCGCCATCGATGAACACGGCCGCATCATCACAAACGTCGAAGCCTTCGGCGGCGCCGACGAGATAGCCGACCTTTCGCGACGTTACGCGGACATCATCGATCGCCTGCAACGTTATCACGACTACATGGAAGGCCTGTCCGGCAAGCTGTCACACGAGTTGCGCACGCCCATGGCCGTGGTGCAATCCTCACTCGACAATCTGCAATCCGCCGATACGGATAATAATGCGCGGCAACAGTACATCGAGCGTGCCCGGGACGGAATCCGGCGTCTGAACCTGCTGGTGACGCGCCTGAGCGAGGCTGCGCGGATCGAACAGGCCATCCAGTCCTCGGAGATGGAGAGTATCGACCTGAACGCCTTTTTGAAAAATTGCGTTGACGGTTACGCCGCTGCCTGGCCCGATCAGTCCTTCGACTATGCCCCGCTGGAAACTCCGCTCCAGGCCGAAATATCACCGGAATTATTCATGCAGATGCTGGACAAGCTGGTGTCGAACGCGGTGGAATTTTCCGAAACCGGCCAGCCGGTCCGGGTCGAGCTGGTGCAGGCGCGGAACGGGATATCCATCTCGGTTATCAATCAGGGGCCGCAACTGCCCGAGGGCATGCGCGGGCAACTGTTCGACTCCATGATCTCTATCCGCGGCAAGAGCAACGGCACACCGCATCTGGGCCTGGGACTGTACATCGCCCGGCTTATCGCTGAGTTTCATGGTGGGGATATTTCTGCCAGTAATCTGCCGGACGACGGTTCAGGCGTCTGCTTCAGTATCAATCTTCCCTCTGCCTGAACCTGTCTGCATATCTGTGATGTATGTGGCAGC
>JBFGPT010000222.1:0-3677 GCA_041564575.1 Gammaproteobacteria bacterium
AATTTTTGCCAACGGCGAAACAACTGCCGTCGGCGCCTGAATCATCAGCCCCCGCCGCGCTGATAGGCCAGTTCGAAACGGGATAAAAAATCCGTCTTCACGACTTCGTCAACGCCTGCAAATTGGAACTCGATTCGGGTCTGGGGCAATTTCAATGAAGCGATCTGTCGCACCGCCTGTTCTGAAAGTTGAATCATCAGCCTGCCCTGCCCCAGTTGCACCTCGACCCGATGTCCCGTCCGGGAGAAGGGCTGGCCACCAAGCGCCCGCGGCAACAAGCGGTAAAATTCTGCGTGGGAAATACTCATCGTGCGCTCGAACTGATCGTCCATCTGTATCCCCCGGGTTCTGCCCCGATAGCATCGAGGTGGCGAGGCCGCTTCAGCCTCCTGCCACCGGGGGCCAGACGGCCAGGGTATCGCCGGCCTTGAGGACCGGCTTTTCCCGGTCCGATGGCGCGACGTAGACGCCGTTCAGCAAGACCAGGTGCGCCGATTCCCTGGGCACCTTGAATTGATCGATGATGGCATACGGTGTTGAATTTTCAGTGACCTCGACGCGGGTAGCATGGTCCTGCGCATCGGCCGGCAGGTATTTATCCAGCGTGGCGTAGAACTTGACGGTGATGTGCATCAGAATGACTCAGCGTCACTGGTGCGACTGAACGTCAGCGCAAAGTTGTCCGGACAATTCCATGCAAGGTAACGGCATTGATCAGTGCTTGATAACACCTGCGTTATGACCAATCGCCTGCGTGTTGGCGAGATAAGCCTCCATGATCCGGGTCGGATCTTCCATCAGGTGATCCTTCCAGTGCTTCAAATGCAGCCGTGTCTGGATCAGGCCGCGCAATACGCCGACATGTTGTGTCAGGCCCAGCGATTGCGCGCCGACCAGCACATCGTCCTCGAATTGCAGGCTGAGATATTTATACCGCGTCTCATCGCACAACTCGACGGCATCGCCGCCGTCCACACCCATCCACAGCCCGTAGGAACTGGAGATCAATCCCATGGTATCGAGGACGTTCATATTAACACTGCCCTGATGCGCGGTATCTCGACCACACATGTTCATGCCGACAATGCGCCCGTGATCGGCAGCCGTGGGCTGGATGGCCTGCACGGTGTATTCACCGGTGGAGAAGTCCCGGCCCTGGCACACGTCACCGGCGGCATAGATATCCGGCAGGTTGGTCTGCAAATGGTCATTGACCAGAACGCCGAACTCGGTCTCGATACCGCTGCCTTCCAGGAAAGCAATGTTCGATTTCACACCCGTCGCGGAGATGACGACATCAGCATCCAGGCTCTCACCGTTGTCGAGTTTCACTTTCATTGCCTTGCCGGATTTTTCAATGGCCTCGATCCGGGTCGAGGTATGCACGGCGACGCCTTTCTCCTGGCACCATTTCTTGATCAGGTTGCCCGCGACCTGGTTCATCATGCGCGGCACCATGCGATCGCCCATCTCGACGACCGTGAGCTTTACCCCGCGCAGGGCCAGCGCCTCGAGAATGATGCAACCGATGAAACCCGCGCCCATGAGCACGACGTTGGAGCCTGGCTTCGCCTTGGCGGCGATATTACGGCCATCTTCCAGCGTCCAGCAGGAATGCACGTCGGGCAGATCAATGCCCGGAATGGGCGGCGCAATCGGATGCGAACCCGTGGCGATCAGCAGTTTGTCATAGCTCATCTCGCCGTTGCCCTGCAGGGTCACGCTTTTGTTACCCGGATCGATGCTGGCGACGCGCTGTTGCAGCAGCTCGATACCACGATCCTGGTAATGCGTGCCGGTTTTCCTTAGAAAGGTGCCGTCCTCGCCAATCTTCTCAATCAGGTAATACGGCAAGGCCATACGCGAGTATGGCGCTTCCTTTTCATCGCCGATGATGGTGACCGTGGAAGCCGGGTCGGTACGTTTGATGGTTTCGGCCGCGATGACGCCGGCCGGTCCAGCGCCGATAATGATATGTTGCATAGCGGCGCCCTCAGGCAGCGATGCCGTCTGGATTCAGACCCAGGCGTTCGCGCGTTTCCCGGGTCGGCACACCATCCGCCGTCCAGCCCCTGATCTCGTAATATTTCGGCAGCATCTCACCAAGGTTATTGACCTTGCCCTCGGCCGGTCCGGACTTGGCGGCATCCTTGAGCAGGCGCTTCGGCAGGGTGTCGTCCTTGCCGGTCAGGCCGGCGGCCATGTTGAAATCCCGTTCCATGGTCCAGATGCGCTCACCCACTTCGACCATTTTTTCCGGTGTCCAGTCGCCCTCGCAGGCGGCATTGACCTGGGGGGCGATGTCTTCCAGTGTCCAGGCAAAGGTGGTGAACACGCACAGCCCGGTGGAATCCACGACGGCGGTCGCGTCCTGGAAAGCCTTGACCAGTTCCGCCTTGCCCTCGGTGACCAGCGGGTCGGTCTTTTCCGGGATACCGAGGATCTCGGAGGAGACCGTGTAGCTGCGCAAATGGCAGGCGCCACGGTTGGAGGTGGCATAGGTCAGCCCCATGCCCTGGATCCCGCGCGGGTCATAGGCCGGGAATTCCTGGCTTTTCACGGTCATGGACAGGTCCGGGTGACCGTATTTTTCACACAGGCGTCTCGAACCGAGCCCCAGGTCCTTGCCGAAGCCTTCACCGGTAGCGACCCATTCCGCCGCCTTGGCCAGGGCATCGGCGTTACCGAATTTGAACTCCACACCGTCGGTCTGCTTGGTGGTAATGGCGCCGAGTTCAAACAGTTCCATCGCCGCGGCCACTGTTGCGCCGAACGAGATCGGATCGTAACCGTCCTCGTTGCACAGGAAATTCGCATAGGTCAGCGCGTCCAGGTCGTCGATTCCGCAATCCGAGCCCAGTGCCCAGGCGGCCTCGTATTCCAGTCCGCCGGACGCGCCCCAGTATTGCGGCTTGTTTTCAATCGTGAAGTGATTGCGATCAATGGTGGAGATACGACCGCAAGCAATGGTGCAGCCGAAACAACCGGCATTGGTCGTCAGGTTGGGTTTACCATCACTCTTGCGTGGTTCCTTCATGGCCTCGCCCGAGATCTTGCTGGCCCCTTCGAACTGGACCTCACGCATGTTACGGGTCGGCATGGCGCCTACCTCGTTGATGACGTTCATCAGCACCTGGGTACCAAGCGCCGGCAGTCCCTCGCCAGTCACGGCGTTTTCCGCCAGCACCTTCTTGCCCTCGTTGGTGGCCTTGATGAAGCCCGCCGGGTCCTTGATGTTGCCGACACCCAGGGTGCCGCGCACCGCGACCGCCTTGAGATTCTTCGAGGCCATCACCGTACCGACACCGGAGCGCCCGGCTGCGCGGTGCATATCGTTGATAATGCCGGCATACAAACAACCCTGTTCCGCCGAACGGCCGACACAGGCAATCCTGAGCAGCGGGTCCTGGTGCATTTTGTGCAGTAGTTCATCGGTTTCCCAGCAGGACTTGCCCCACAGGTTATCGGCCGGGATCAACTCGGCCTTGTCGTTTTCAATATAGAGGTACACCGGTTTCGGTGATTTGCCCTCGAAGATGATCATGTCCCAGCCGGCATTCTTGATCTCGTTGCCGATGAAGCCGCCGGAATTGGAACAGGCAATTGCCCCGGTCAGAGGGCTCTTGGTCACCACCGAGTATCGTCCACCGGTGGAGGCCATGGTGCCCGTCAGGGGC
>JBFGPT010000223.1:0-3675 GCA_041564575.1 Gammaproteobacteria bacterium
ATGGACACTGAAATTCATCGCAAGGAGTTGAACCATGCGCCTGAACACGAAGACTGGCTGCATTGCTACCGGCTGGCCCTGGAGTTTGGCCCGGTTGCCGCGAATGCCCTCATCCAGACCCTCGACAAACCGGAACCGGCCCTGCCCTTGCAGCACGACGCCTAGTACTGCGAGCATCCGAAACCCGGTTCCAACTTTCAAGCTTCCGGGTTGTAAATACCCTGCTGATTCTTCTGAGGTGCTTTCAAGTATTTCTGTAGAAGTTAGTGTATGTGTTACTTGCTAACGTAATTCCTTCACTGTTACTCCGGTCATATAGTGATAAGCGCCAGTTAACTTTGTGTAAAGGATAATAAAAAATTAATAAACTCAATCGTGAAATGGCAAATTATTACTTCGGCAAGCTCGTTAAGCTTTTTAGTATTGCTGATAGGCTTTTTGAGCACAATATTTGATGTTCATCATGCTTGGGCAATTGGTTGCTACAGTTTGTCAGGACTATGCTTTACGATTTCATCTCTGCACTCACCGCACTGGTTACGCATTATAACCACACTTGGCTTTGGGTTATGCTTGGCTGGGATTATCGATAAATATGCATTGCTATATCAATCGCTTTATATCATTGAAGCAGGCGGGAGTTCGATTAATGATTATCCAACTTGTCTTTATTTCAGTATTGTGACGCTGACTACTCTTGGTTACGGTGATTTGAGTCCGTCATTAGATGCACGAGGTTGGGCCGCATCTGAAGCTCTAATTGGTTATATATTTCTTGGTCTATTCGTCTCTATAGTTTACTCATGGGCTGCAAGCCTTGGAGGTAATGATTTATAAGTAAACTCAGCCCAAATTTCCATGGGTTATTTTATATCAATCTTTCTTCGGTTAATCTGTATTGAATTTCCTAACCCCGCTCCGATCCACGCGCCCGCCCTTCCTGTTGCTGGCGCTGGCCTGCGTGTTCCTGGGTGTCGCCACCTCGCTGGCCAGCAGTGCGCAGATCGATCTTGTCAATCTTTTACTGGTGTTTATTGGTGCGCTCGCGGCCCATGCCAGCATCAACCTGTTCAACGAGTACTTCGATTTCAGGAGCGGCCTCGATACCCGGACGAAGAAGACGCCGTTCAGCGGCGGCAGCGGCGCGTTGATCGACGATCCGGCATCTGCCGGCGGCGTGCTGACGCTCGCGATAATTACCCTGTTGATCACCGTATTTATCGGCCTCTATTTCATCGCCGATGTCGGTATGTTGATCCTGCCGATCGGCCTGCTCGGTATCGTCATCATCCTCAGCTACACGCCGTGGCTCAACCGCCGGCCGCTGCTGTGTTTGATCGCACCCGGCCTGGGTTTCGGACCGCTCATGGTCGGCGGCACGCATGTAGTGTTGAGCGGCGGATACTCGTGGGTCGCGTTTTACGTATCGCTGGTGCCGTTTTTCCTGGCAAACAACCTGTTGTTGCTGAATCAATTCCCGGATGTCGAGGCGGATAAAAGCGCCGGGCGCAAACATGTCCCCATCGTTTACGGACTGCAGAAAAGCACGGCCGTGTATGGTATGTTTGTCGCGGCCGCGTGCATCGTCATCATCGCCGGCAGCATGATCGGAATATTACCCGGGACGACTTATTACAGCCTCGTGCCGATGGGCGCGGCGGTCGCCGCGTATTTCGGTGCCAGGCGTCATGCAGATTCACTACAGGACTTGCTGCCGTCCATGGGGTTGAACGTCATTGCGACCGTGGTGACGCCCGTCGTACTCGGTGTGGTTATCATCTTCGGCTAGAACAGGCATAAACAAGAACAATGGAAGCACCCCATCACGAAATGCACAAATCGCATCGCGCCGGCTGGCTGCGCGCCGCCGTGCTGGGCGCGAATGATGGCATCGTCTCCACGGCCAGCCTGATCATCGGTGTCGCCGCCGCCAATACCACGCAGGAACAGATTCTGTTGGCCGGACTCGCCGGACTGGTGGCGGGCGCCATGTCCATGGCGGCGGGCGAATATGTCTCGGTCAGCTCACAATCCGACACGGAAAAGGCCGACCTTGAGATCGAGCGCAAGGCCCTGGAGGAAAACACCGAGGCCGAACAGGCGGAGCTCGCGGAAATTTACGAGGAACGCGGCCTCGATCCGGAACTGGCCGTACAGGTCGCCGAGCAACTCATGGCCCATGATGCGCTGGCCGCACACGCCCGCGATGAGATCGGCATCACCGAGGTCGGCAAGGCGCGGCCCATACAGGCGGCTTTCTCGTCCGCCGCCACCTTTACCGTCGGGGCAGCCCTGCCGTTGATCACGGCCTGGCTGACGCCGCTGTCACATGTCATCAGCGCCGTTGCCATGCTGTCGCTGGTGTTTCTCGCCGTGCTGGGCAGTATTGCCGCGCGTGCCGGTGGTGCCCCCATGCTGCGCGGTACCGCGCGGGTTACCTTCTGGGGGGCGCTGGCCATGGCCCTGACCGCGGTGGTCGGCCGCCTGTTCGGCGTGGTGGCCTGACGATGTTGACTGGTTCCCGTCCCGGGAAAATAAACTAGTTCATGTTTTCCGCGGTACGACGATCACTGGCGAGCCGGCCGGGGATAGAGGTCATCCGCGCGAACGTGCTCGCGGGCCTGACCGTCGGCATCATTGCCCTGCCGCTGTCCATGGCGCTCGCCATCGCCAGTGGCGTACCGCCCCAGCACGGCCTGTACACGGCCATTGTCGCCGGTATCGTCATTGCCCTCAGCGGCGGCTCGAAAGTCAACGTCTCCGGCCCCACCGCGGCATTCGTCGTGGTGCTGTTGCCCATTGTCCAGGAATTCGGAATCGGTGGTTTGCTGATCAGCGGTTTCATGGCCGGCCTCATTCTGATCAGCATGGGGCTCGGCAAGCTCGGCCGTTTGATCGAGATAGTCCCCTACCCGGTCATCGTCGGTTTCACGGCGGGCATCGGCGTCGTCATCGCCACGTTCCAGGTCAAGGACTTTCTCGGGCTGGGGATCGATGCGCTTGAGGGGCACTACCTGGAGAAACTTTCCGCCATCCTGTATGCCCTGCCGAGCATCGACTGGGCGGAAACCCTGATCGGGGCCGCCACGCTCGCGGTCATGATTGCCTGGCCGCGCCTGCGCAGCAAGATTCCCGGCCACCTGGTCGCGTTGCTGGTCGGCGCGGTGATTGCCTGGTTGCTGGCGCAACTGGGGCCCGATTTCAGCGTCGCTACCATCGGCAGCCGCTTCCACTACACGATCAACGGCATCAGCGGTCAGGGTATTCCACCGGTCCTGCCCGCCTTCGAATGGCCGTGGCACTTACCGAATGCTACCGGCGATCCGATCGGCCTGGATTTCGAACTGATCCGGCAGTTACTGCCGGCGGCGATCACCATTGCCATCCTGTGTTCACTGGAATCGCTGTTGTGCGCGGTCGTGGCGGACGGCATGTCGGGCAAGAAACACGAACCCAACGACGAGTTGATCGGCCAGGGCCTCGGCAACCTCATCGCGCCGCTGTTCGGCGGCCTGCCGGCCACCGCCGCCATCGCCCGCACCGCAGCCAGTATCAAGGCCGGCGGCAGCCTGCCGCTGGCGTCGATCGTGCACGGCGTATTTATCCTGTTATCGATACTGGTGCTGGCGCCTCTGCTGGCGTACATCCCCATGGCCTCCGTGGCCGCCCTGCTGC
>JBFGPT010000224.1:0-3673 GCA_041564575.1 Gammaproteobacteria bacterium
ATCAAGGGCATGTTGTCCCTGATCCGTAATGCGCCGGCCGAAGCGGAAACCGCCTTTGCACATGCAGTAAAGCTTGCGCCCTACAGCCTCATGGCGAGAATCGGTTTGATACGCGCCTATTATACGGAGGAAAAATTCGAGGCGGCCGTGCCGGAACTGAAAGCCCTGGAAAGACGCTATGTCAACTCGCCCACGGTCAAGTATTTGCGCGCCTACATGGAATACCGGAATCAGGATATCGACAAGGCTCGTGAGGTTCTGCAGGATGTCATCAAGATTTCTCCCGATCACCCTGAAAGCCTGTTGTTGCTCAGTAATATTCTGTATCAGGACGGCAAGCTCGAGCAGGTCATCAGTTACATGGAACGTTTTACCAGCCGGTTTCCGAATCATCCGCCTGCAATAAAATTGCTTGCCGTTTCCTATCTTGGCCAGAAGGATCCCGAGAAGGCCATCGAATTGATACAGAACTCACTGGAGATGCGCACGGCGGATGATCAACTCTATTCGATACTGGGCACGGCTTATATCAGGGCCGGGAATATCGAAAAGGCCACCGAATATCTGGAGAGAGCCGCCGAGATCAATCCCAACGCCGCCAATATCCGCGCCCAGCTTGCTCTGAGCCATCTGGCTGCCGGTGACACCGATCTCGCCGTGAGTGCCCTGGAAGAGGCGGTTGAACTCGATCCGAAGATGTATTCAGCGGATATCATGCTGATTTTGACGCATATTCGCAGCGGTAATCATGATGAGGCGATCAAGGCCGCGGAAAACCTCAATCACAAGGAACCGGACAACCCCTTGCCCCTGAATCTTCTCGGTGCGGCACATGCCGGTAAAAAGGATTATTCCAGGGCCCGTGAGTACTTCAAAAAAGCTATCAGTAAAAAGGCAGATTACACGCCGGCAAAATTCAACCTGGCCAATCTGGATGTCGAGGAAGGCAACTATGACGAGGCACAGAAACGCTTCGAGGAAATCATTGCCGCAGACAGTAAAAATGCCAAGGCCTACGTCGGACTCGCAAGGCTCGAGAGCAAGCGAGGCAATGAGGACCGCATGCTGGAATACCTGAATCAGGCCAGGAAGGTGGATGAAAAGTCAATCGATGCCCGTGTGCTGCTCGCCCGTTATTACAAGAACACATCGCGGCACCGTGAAATGCTCGAGGTTATCAAGGAAGCGGCACAAATCGGTCCCAATTTTACCGAGGTGATTTTTCTCGCGGCGCAGGCGCAACGTCTCAACGGGCAGTACGAAATTGCCGAGAAAAACCTCGAGTTGTTGCTTAGAGAATTTCCGGAATCAATCGAGGCGCTGATGGAAAAAGCCCTGTTACTGGCCGACCAGGGCAGCCGCAAGAAAGCCTCGGATACCATAAACAAGATACTTTCCCTGAAGGACGACCACGAGCGGGCCCTGCTGACCCGCTTTAACCTGTCCTTGCGCCAGGGAGAGCTGGAACAGGCGCAGTCTGATCTGGACGCCTATGTGACTGCATACCCGGAAAGTCTCGACGCGATCGTTTCACGGGGTGATATGGCGTTGTACCGGAAGGAGTATCCTGCAGCCCTGCAAATTTATCAGCAAGCCCTGCAGCAGCAGGAGACTTCCCTTGTCGTTTTCAGGATCGTCAACACCTATCTGGCCATGAATGACAAGGAAAACGCCCGCGGCATGCTGGAACAGTGGATCAAGGAGCACCCTGATGACAAACAGGTCAAGCTGGTGCTGGCGTCGCGTTATCAGCAGGAAAATGATATCGAAAGGGCGATACAGTTGTATGAAGAGGTTATACGTGAAGATGCCTCGAACATGATTGCCTTGAATAACCTGGCCTGGATGTATCTTGAAATTGATCAGAAAAAGGCGATCAACCTTGCGGAACGGGCCTTCAGGCTGGCCCCGGAACAGCCGGAAGTCATGGACACCTTCGGTTGGTTACTGGTCAAACAGGGCAGCCAGCTTGAACGCGGGGTTCAATTGATCAAGGCGGCACTGGAAAAAAATCCCGAGACGGATTCGATTCGATACCATTATGCCTACGCACTTGCAAAATCAGGGGACCGGCAGCGGGCCATCGCCGAACTGGACAAGGCAGTGGAAAGTAACCGTTCTTTCCCCGAACTCGATCAGGCCAGGGCGTTGTTGCAGGAGTTGAAGAAAGGCCGCTAACGGCTGTCAGAAGCTGTCCTTGCGCCGGCGGATATCTGTAAAGCAAGCAACCTCATCAGCGGACGGATCCGTCAAATTCGGCCTGATGCCATCACTGCCGGGATGCAGGAAGGGGTTGACCTTCAACTCGAGCCGCAGGATCGTCGGGATGGTGGGCCGGTTTTCTGACCTGAGCTTTTTGACCTCGGTGTAGTAGGCCTCAAGATCCGGATTGTGCCGGTCAAGCGTACGGGCGAACTTCAGGTTGTTCAGCGTATATTCATGCGCGCAATAGATTTGCGTATCCTCGGGCAGATCCTTGATCTTTTTCAGAGAATGCCACATCTGCCCCGGGCTGCCCTCGAACAGGCGGCCGCAACCGGCGGAAAATATCGTGTCACCTGCAAACAGCAGGCGCTGGTCCGGCACATAATAGACGATATGCCCCGAGGTATGTCCCGGTGTTTCCAGCACCCTGAAGTCATGCTGACCGAACTGGAAGACATCGCCCTCTTGTACCCGTATATCGATACCCGGGATGCGTTCCGCATCATGCGCCGCGCCGACGATGGTGCAGCCGTGTGCCGCCTTGAGTTGCAGATTGCCGCCGGCGTGATCCCAGTGATGATGGGTGTTGAGGATATGCGTCAGTCTCCAACCACATTTTTCAAGTTCCCGGTCGATCGCATCGGCATCGGGTGTGTCGACACAGGCCGGTTGTGCGCTGGCCGGATCGTGGATCAGGAATCCATAGTTATCCGACAGACAGGGAAAGACATGGACTATCAGCGGGTCGGGTCTTGCGGTCATGATGTATCAGCGTTTTGCTATGATCTCCGCAATGGTTTCGCTCATTCAGGGAGTATAATAATAGCATGCCCGGATATTGTTATTTTTGTGATGCCAACCAGAAATTGGTGATCGTTCATCATGATGTCGATACCCGTCTCGGCACCTGGGGCGAGGTTTGCTATCTCAACCAGCTGGATCCCGGGGAAACGGATCCGGCCACACCGGTTCGCAAGTTGATCACGGCGCCCGCCATTATCAAAAGCTGCGGTGACTCGGAACTCAGAAACCTGGGTTTCACCAAGCTGGTGAAACGGGATGAGGGGGTCTACGAGAATGTCACCGCCCTGGATCACGAAAGCCGCTACATGGTGGCGGGTGATTCATCGACCCTGCCGGATATCCGCAAGAAAGTCTCCGACTAGCCAGGACCGGCAGCCCGGACCCCGGCCAGTCGCGGTCCGGGGGCACGCCCTTCTCCGTGTATTGAAGGAATAGCTGAATTAACAGTATCTTAGACGATCGTCCCCCGAATCGGACCCGTATCCGCCTTGTTTCTTCGGGCGAATAGGATTAGTTTTAATATTGAAGTATGAAGAATATCCGCCCGCATACCTTGATTCAGTGTTCCGGGATCCGCACCGGATCCATAACGCGGGCGTTTATCTGCCTGTTTTACCCACATAGTCCCATATATCACCCGGTTACCGTGATGCACGGTGATCAC
>JBFGPT010000225.1:0-3640 GCA_041564575.1 Gammaproteobacteria bacterium
GATTCAGTTGCGCAACAAAATGTTTCATTATCATTGACGCCGAGGCCGAAGGTATAGCTGTCGCCGAGCACCGCCCAGCGCCGAGCGGTACCCGTGGCTTGCGTACCGGCACGAAAGCCCCGGTCATCTACGCGGTAAGTGGCGCGATAATCGAAGTGCCGGTGTTCACCCTGCCAGCCGGACGCCAGCTTCCAGCCGAGTTGTGTGTCGTAGAGGATGAAGCCGGGCGGCATGGATTCGCTGCGACGGATATAGAGATCCCGCAGGCGCAAACCAGCCTCCAGCATCAACAGGGCAATGATCACGCCCGTGGCGATGCTGATGATGACAAGGCTGGCCCGCCGGGAGGGACTCAAGGTCAGGTGGCAGGTTGTCTGCCGAGGCCGGATGATCCGGGCGTGCTCAGGTTTTCCATTTGATCGAGCAGCCCATGCTGGCGATCTGTTGCCGCGGTCCCTGGCCGCTACGGGCGATCTCGCACATGGCCTCGTACAGGTCGCGGCGAATGCCCGGTTCGGGTCCGTGCGCCGGGCTGATGGCGTTCAGGCGGCCGCGGTATTGCAATTCCAGATCCCGGTTATAGCCAAAAAAATCCGGCGTACACACGGCGCCGTAGGTCCTGGCCACCTGCTGGGTATTGTCGATCAGGTACGGGAAAGGATAGTTGAACTCCACCGCGATCTTGCGCATGTTCTCCAGCGAGTCTTCCGGATAGGCGTCGGTGTCGTTCGGCATAATGGCGACGCTGTTAATGCCCTGTTCCAGCAGCGCCCGAGTCTCCTCGGCCAGGCTGGTCTGGATGGCCTTGACGTAGGGGCAATGGTTGCAGATGAACATCACCAGCGTGCCGTTCTCGCCGCGGCAATCGGCGAGACTGATCTCATGGCCGTTGGTGTCTGTCAGGGAAAAGTCATGGGCGCGTTCACCGAAGTTACACACCGGGGTTTCCGTCAATGCCATTAACAACTCTCCGGGTTAGCCTGGATCGGGAAATCTACCATAATAATGAGTGGCGCAATGATATCCGGTTATGAAATTTCATGCCGATATGTATAGAATGTCGCCCCCGGATTTCCACTGCAGGCATATTTCATGATCAGGAACCAGTTATTTACCTCCGAGTCCGTCTCCGAGGGACACCCGGACAAGGTCGCCGATCAGATCTCGGACGCCGTGATCGACGCCATCTTTTCCCAGGACAACCGCGCGCGCATCGCCTGCGAAACCCTGGTCAACACGGGTCTGGCGGTGATTGCGGGCGAGATCACCACGACCGCGGAAATCGATTACCAGGACGTGGTCAGAAGCGCCATCCGCGATATTGGCTATACCAGTTCTGACATCGGGTTTGATGCGGACACCTGTGCGGTGATGGTGACGCTGGACAAGCAGTCTCCCGATATCGCCATGGGTGTCGATGCCGCTTCTGACAAGGAACAGGGCGCCGGCGACCAGGGCCTGATGTTCGGCTTTGCCTGCAATGAAACCGACGCGCTGATGCCTGCCCCGATTCATTATGCGCACCGGCTGGTGCGCCGCCAGGCCGAGGTGCGAAAAAACGGCACACTGCCGTGGCTGCGGCCGGATGCCAAGAGCCAGGTGACCTTCAGATACCGGGACGGCAAGCCGGTCTCGGTCGATGCCGTGGTATTGTCGACGCAGCACAACCCCGAAATTTCCACTGCGGATCTGCGCGAGGCGATAATGGAAGAAGTGATCAAACCGGTGCTGCCGGCCGAATGGCTGAACGAGAACACGCTGTATCACATCAATCCGACCGGACGTTTCGTCATCGGTGGGCCGATGGGCGATTGCGGTCTGACCGGGCGCAAGATCATCGTCGATACCTACGGTGGCATGGCCCGCCATGGCGGCGGCGCCTTTTCCGGCAAGGACCCGTCCAAGGTCGATCGTTCGGCCGCCTACGCAGCCCGCTATGTCGCCAAGAACATTGTCGCGGCGGGCCTGGCGGAACGCTGCGAGGTCCAGGTGTCCTACGCCATCGGCGTGGCCGAGCCGACCTCGATCAGCGTCGATACCTTCGGCACCGGGAACATGGATGAACTGCAACTGGTGGCCCTCATCCGGGAGCACTTTGATCTCAGGCCACGCGGTATTATCGAGATGCTGGATCTGTTGCAGCCGATTTACCGCAAAACCGCCGCCTATGGTCATTTCGGCCGCGACGACATCGAACTGCCCTGGGAACAAACCGACAAGGCTGAGGCGCTCAAAGCCGGCTGACCCACCCGGCGGCACCTGGAAAACTACAATAAAATCAAATAGTTAAAGGTTTCATGCCAGAGGATTGCAGGGGCCTGACTTGAATCTGCGGCGCAAGTCTTTATACTTTGCGCCCGATTGATTAAAACCATCGTCCGAGGAGCGTTGCAAGGGTAGACATACCACCAGGCTCGGGCCATGGCATGATTCACAACGGCGCTCGCTTGTCTTGTTTGGAGGAAAACAAAATGAGCGTAGCATCTGCCGCCATTTCATCCGATTATCACGTCGCTGATATCAAGCTGGCCGATTGGGGCCACCGCGAAATCCGTATTGCCGAGACCGAAATGCCCGGACTCATGGCGATCCGAAAGGAATACGGTGATCAAAAGCCTTTACAGGGCGCCCGCATCGCCGGCTCCCTGCACATGACCATCCAGACAGCGGTGTTGATCGAAACACTGGTAGCGCTGGGTGCCGAAGTCCGCTGGGCCTCGTGTAACATTTATTCCACGCAGGACCATGCCGCCGCCGCTATCGCCGAACAGGGGGTCCCGGTCTACGCCTTCAAGGGCGAGTCGCTGGAACAGTACTGGGAATATACCCACCGCATCATGGAATGGCATGACGGCGGTGCGCCGAACATGATCCTGGATGACGGCGGTGATGCCACCCTGTTGCTGATCCTGGGCAGCAAGGCGGAACAGGACGCATCGCTCATCGCCAATCCCGGCAGTGAGGAAGAACAATACCTGTTTGCCGCGATTAAAAAACGTCTTGAAAAAGATAGTCACTTCTACTCGAGAACCCTGGCCGGGATCAGGGGCGTGACCGAGGAGACGACGACCGGCGTTAACCGCTTGTACCAGATGAAAAAGCAGGGCACCCTGCCGTTCCCCGCGATCAACGTTAATGACTCGGTCACCAAATCCAAGTTCGACAACCTCTATGGTTGCCGCGAATCACTGGTGGACGGTATCAAGCGCGCCACCGACGTCATGGTCGCCGGCAAGATTGCCGTGGTACTGGGCTACGGCGATGTCGGCAAGGGCTGCGCACAATCCCTGCGCGGGCTGGGCGCAACCGTTTGGGTCACCGAGATCGATCCGATCTGCGCCTTGCAGGCCGCCATGGAAGGTTACCGCGTGGTGAGCATGGATGATGTCTGCGTCAAGGCCGACATCTTCGTGACGGCGACCGGTAATTTCAATGTCATCACCCACGACCATATGTCGCGCATGAAGGACCAGGCCATCGTTTGCAATATCGGTCATTTCGACAACGAGATCGATGTTGCCAGCCTTGAAAAGTACGAATGGGAGGAGATCAAGCCGCAGGTCGATCATGTCATCTTCCCGGACGGCAAGCGGATCATCCTGCTCGCCAAGGGCCGGCTGGTGAATCTCGGGTGCGCGAC
>JBFGPT010000226.1:0-3637 GCA_041564575.1 Gammaproteobacteria bacterium
GACGACGACGCGCCTGGACTTTGTCACGGCCAGGTTCAGGATCGTCGATGGCGTCAGTGGTGCGCCGGTATTTGGCACGCGGGTCAGGTGTCTGCAGCGCGGCAATGATAATGCCTGTACGCTCAAGGATACGACCTCGGACGATGTCCTTTCGGTGCTGTTTCCACGCCATACAAGGCTGGCCAGGACGATGCTGTTTACCAAGCGGGAGGAATTACTGCTGCCGGATCAGAAGGAATTGTATATATATTTTATCAATACCGGTTATATGACCACGAATATCACGGTCGACGCGACTGATATACTACGTGGTGAGGCACAACAAGTGACCATTAAGATGAACCCCAGAAATTGATGAACGCTTACGGAAACAGGACATGAGCAAGGCGCTTGATTATCTGCTGAAGGCGCGGCCCGATGCCATCGAATCGTATTTTGAATTTATCAAACGATCATCAAAGCACCTGGACCCGAAGACACGGGCACTGATATCGGTAATTACCAAGGTCGATAACCAGACCGAGGCGGGCTTTCGACAGTATCTTAGCCGTGCCCTGCAGGCCGGTGCCAGTCCGGACGAGATTCTGGATGCCTTGCTGACAGCCTTTCCCACCCTGGGCCTGAGCAAGATTGTCTGGGCGGTGGACCTGATCCTGGAGATGGATTTACCTGAATTTTACCCGGAAAATCTCGGCCGGCAGACGCAGTGGCACGAGGTCATCGATGTCGGACTGCTGCATGCGGGTGCCAATTACGTCACCACCGGCGAAAAGCAATTGTTCGTCTACCGCGAAGGCAACAAGACCCGCGTCTACGACAGCCTGTGTCCGCACCAGCAGACGCATATCCCCGAAAGCGGGCTGGCAGGTTGTCAGCTGACCTGCCCCAGGCATCGCTGGAAATTCGATCTCAAGAGCGGGCAATGTATCGAAAAGGGCGACCGTCCCTTGAAGCAACTCAACAGCAGGATCAGGGACCGGGTGCTGAGCGTCGAATGGTAGGCAGCTGTTTCAGGCGCCGGTCGGTTCAGGCAGGGTATTCCTGATTTCCTGTTCCAGTTGTTCCCTCGTCACAGCGGTTTCAGGGTCGAAACGGTACTGGTAATGCCGGTGAATCAGTCCGGCATGGTAAATCCCGGGGATACGCTCCGATAGACGCCGGAACCAGGCCTCCAGGGTCTCGCCCGGCTGACGCTGATGACCGAGTGATTCCAGCTTGCCGATGTAGGCATACAGTGGCGAATCCATGCCCTTTAGGTTCGATCGCCCGGGCGCTGTCGCCGCCGTGGACGTTTGGCGGGCCTCGCTTTTTTTTCTCAGGTAGATCTTGATCACCAGGAACATGAACAGGGCGGCTATGACCAGGTCCGCATCCAGCCACTGTACGAACCTGCTGTTCAACAGCCGGTTCGTGCCCAGTCTCATCCATGACCAGGCATCGCTGAAAAACTGCAACGATGAGCGGTTTTCATTTTCAAGCTCGGCCCATATCGCTGGGGTGGTATCGACGCGGATCCAGCGGCCATTGACCCGGGCCATAACCCAGGAATGGGCATGCCGCGAACGTGCGACGTATTGACCTTCAAAATTACTGTATTCGTCGACAACATAACCCACGACGTAACGCGTCGGTATGCCGGCCGTGCGTAACAGCAGTGTGGTCGCCGTCGCGAAATATTCACAATGCCCCTGCCGGTTTTCAAACAGGAACTTCGTCAGATACTTGCCGCGCGGGTAGCGGCGTTTCTGCACCAGCGAATAGCGGAAATTGTCCTGAAAGAATCGCTCGACCGTGTCGATGATTTCAGGGCGGGTCTTGTTATACAGTCCGAGTTCAACAGCGAGTTGATGCAGGTCTTCACGGTAGGTTTGACCGACATGTACATCACCGCTGACCGGCGCCGGCGAGGCGATGGCATCAGCATGGTAACGCACGTTCCAGCTGTTCCAGCCGGGCTCCAGTTCGACCTTGATTGAGTCCGTATTTTCCCGTTGCATCTGGAAGGCCGACAGTTGATGAATGCCCGTTGTTCCCTGTGGTACCGGCAGGATAACTTCATCTTCGCCATGCCAGGCGGTGATCCGGGCCGTTGACTTGCCGGTATCAGGCCGTTGCAGTATCCAGGATGTGCCGTTTATTTCGGGGTCGATCAGTTGTGGTTCGCGCTCGATATTCGTCCAGGTGCCATAGGCGTAATAATTGTAACTGGCCTCGGACAGGTACAGCGGGCGGGCCAGGCGCTCCGGGGGGTCAAGTCTGAGCACTATACGATCGGACCGCTTGAGCCGGCCAATGCTGCCGATCGCGGTGGTCTGCCTGTTGCTGTCGCGGGCACCGGAATGAAAGCGGTAGAAAAACTCGATGTAGCTTGCCTCGAGCCGGGCCTGCAGGTTCCTGAGTCCGTTCTGGACCGTGAAACCGGTTATGGTGGCCAGGCCCAGGATCAGCAACCATGTCAGCAGGGCATATCGACCGGGCCTGAAGATCCATAACAGCCAGAAGGTGAGCAGGCAGATCGTGGTAAAGAACAATTCAGGATAGCGGTTGCCCTCGCTTGCCGATATAACGCAGATGATGAAGTAGGGTATGGCGATATTAATACGGTTATCGACATAATATTGATCGACCGACTTGAGTTTTCTCAGGCTGACAAACAGGTTGCTGGTATCCAGGGCGCCCCGGGTGCTGTAAAGCTGCGCCAGGATCAGCGGGAACAGGACCATCGGCAGGCTTGCCAGAATTTCAAATATTCCCGGGGAGCCATAGTTATAGAACATATAGATGATCACGATCACCATGAGCACGCTGGTATAGTCCGTGATGCGGTTGAGGTCGCTGCTGTCGAGATCGATCCGCAAGCGTTTGAAACGATGTCCTTCCAGCAACAATGCCATGATCACCGACAGTGCCAGTTGCGAGGTCTGCCAGCCCCAGAGAACCAGGCCCGTGGCAAGCATCAGGGGCGGGGCGGGTGGCAGATAGGTTTGTATCGCCAGTTTCATGACTTGTTCAGGGTCTGGCCGATACCGAGCAGATCCTGCTCGAAGCTGGATTGACTGACCTGGTGAAAGTACTGCGGTGTATTCAGCATCGGTTCCAGGTCAGGTTGATCTTCACCGGCGTCCTGCACCATGACGACACACAGCACGGTCATGCCGTGTTGCCTGAGTGTGCGGATCAGTTTTTTCCTGGCCTCGTCCCAGGCCAGCAAGACACATATATAAACGCTGCATTCATCGATGCAATCAATCGTCAGGCGCTGCAATTGTTCGAGGTTATTGTCACCTGAGGGTGAGACGCAGGCGAGCACCTCGAGCATGTTTTGCAGGGTCATCGAGCCGCGCCCGGCATTGAAGCGATAAGGCTTGTCACCGACGAACATCAGGTCGAGTATGGAGTCCTGCTGGATACATGATATCGCGAAGGAGGCTGCCGTAGACACGGCGACCTCGAACAGGCTGTCATCCTTGCCAAGGTTCCAGGTATCCAGGATCAGTCCCTGGCGGACGCAGTATTCATCGTGATATTCCTTGATGACCGGCGTGTTGAGACGGGCAAAACTTTTCCAGTGGATCTTTTTCAGCGGGTCTCCGGCACGGTATTCACGCAACGACAGGAATTCCTCGGATTCCCCCAC
>JBFGPT010000227.1:0-3610 GCA_041564575.1 Gammaproteobacteria bacterium
AACGACGACGTGGCGGCCGGTTCAATGAGGTCATCCCACAGGTCAATGCTCAGACCGGCAATGGTAACGCTGGTCGCGGCAATGAGCCTCGAACCGATCGATTCATGTCTGAACAGGTGGGCAATCAACATCGCCCAGACCGGCATGGTCGCAATCACCAGTGCTCCACGGGCCGCTGTTGTGTAGTAGAAGGCGGTGGAAAACAGGAATGGAAACAAACCGAAAAACAGACATCCCAGCGGAATACTCACAAGCAGGCTGGAGGATTGCGCCCGCGCCGGCCGTAGCAGAAAAAACAGGCCGAAAACCAGGGCACTGCCGAACAGATAGCGCAGAAAGGCAATCTCGACCGGTTCCAGGTAGGCCACGAGGTAACGGGTGGCAACCGAGGCGGTCCCGGTCAGGACGTGCGCCGTCACGATCGCAATCGTAATTTTCAGATGTCGCATATACAGGGGAACATCGCGTAATCGGCCTGGCCGGTCATAGGCAAGTGCGGATGATAAATCACTGGTTTTCGACACCGGGACATGTTCTTGTTCGGGAGATAGTACACGGTTTGGCGGTTGCGCTTTGGAAACCAGTTCACGTTGTTGTGAAGTTTGTATTGTTATTCCATAATTTATCGTTCATTCCTGTCAAGTTGCATGATATTCTCGCGATATTTGCCGGGCAAATCGTTCTAAACTCAAGGGATTGAAAGATAATGTGTTAAACAGACGAATCAATGGTATCGAAAAACAAATCAATCCTGCTGGCCGATGACGACCGAACGACCAGGATGGTTTTAGTGAAAATGCTGGAAGAGGAGGGATACCGGGTCGATCAGGCTGACCGTGGCGAAAAATGCCTGTTCATGGCGCTTGAGAAAAGCTACGACGCTTTCCTTGTTGATATCAATATGCCCAGCCTGGGCGGTATCGATCTGTGCAAGCGCCTTAGAAATATCGAACGTTACAGGAACGTTCCCATCATCGTCATTACTTCAATGGATGAGAGTGAAAAACTCAAGGAGGTCTTCGATGCCGGGGCCACCGATTTTCTCAACAAGCCTGTCAACCAGGTGGTCTTGCATGCCCGTCTCAAGTCCCATCTCGAAAAAGTGGAATTTTTCAGCGAGATGCAAAAGGTTCGCGAGTACCTGAATCGCTATATCTCCGCCAAGACCCAGCGCATGGTGGAAGCCTATGCCCTGACCGGCATGTTGCCCTCCCCGGAATTGCATAATGTCTGCGTGATGTTTACCGATGTGCGCGGTTTTACCGCCCTGAGCCAGGAAATCGGCCTGGATGAACTGTTCGACAAGCTCAGCCGCCACCTTGGCCTGCAGGTGGACATGGTGCACAAGTTCGGGGGTTACATTGATAAATTCGGCGGCGATGGCCTGATGGCTATCTTCGAAGGCGATGATATGGCGCCGCGCGCCTGCCGCTGCGCGCTTGCAATCGTGGAATCGCTGTACCGCCTGCAAAACCAGGATGCCGGGCTGACCCTGCAGGTCACCGGGGTGTCACTGCCGGTGGGTATCGGTATCCACCTGGGACCGGTGCTGATTGGTAATATCGGTTCCCGTGAACACCTGGATTACTCCGTCATCGGTGAAACGGTCAATCTGGCTTCGCGACTGTGCGGCCAGGCCGATGCCATGGTGATCGACGTCTCGGAAGACGTCATGCGCGCCGCTGAAGGCGATCCCAGCCTGAATTTCGCGGCGCCGGCGGAGGTCAGCATCCGCGGCGTTGCCGAGCCGGTACGGGTCTACAAGGTCAGAAACACGGAAAATCGCGAGCAATCCGCCGCGACCGTGTGAACCGTCCCCGATAGGTTATAATCTGCGAGAACATTGTTGCGGATTTCAGTCTAATCAGAATATGACTAACTTGATTCATACATTTCGATATCCGGGGCTGATCGGTGCCCTGATGCTGGGGGCTGCAGTCATCATGACGACCACTGCCTTTGCCGAAACGCCGTTTGCTACTGCTGAGGCGGCAGTCATGCTGGCAGAGACCGGCAAGCAGGAGTCCGCTAAAGAGCCGGGCGATGTCCTCGAAAGTCTCGACAAGGCAGAGGCCAGTGAACAGGCCGAAAAGAAATGCATGACGGTGTGCGAAAAATGGGGCGAGGATTGCGTGATAAACCCCCGGACCGGCGCGCGCAAATGTCGTCGCATGTGTAAAAAACTGGCCCAGGAGTGTTTCTAGCCCCGGCGGCAATCCTGCCGCTTTGCCTGTCTCACCGGATATCAGCACAGAGGGGTTACATCCTGATGCCGGCCTCTCTATAATCCTGACCCCGCGATGTTCGGTCCGCTGCCACCCGGCAGTCCGGCCGGCCCTCATCCCAGCGAAAGTGGCGGAATTGGTAGACGCGCTGGATTTAGGTTCCAGTGGGGTAACCCGTGAGAGTTCGAGTCTCTCCTTTCGCACCAAGAAACATTTAGTGTAAAATGTCTGAAATATACTATTATCGATTGATTATAAATGAAATTTCGAGGTAATTGATGGAAGTATCCCTGGAAAATACGGGCGGCCTGGAACGGCGTTTGCAAATTGCCGTACCCGAAGAGCAGATCATCTCCCAGGTGCAGAACAAACTTGAAAATCTGTCCCGTACCACCCGCGTGCAGGGCTTTCGCCCGGGCAAGGTGCCGATGAAGGTGATCCGTAACCGGTTCGGGGCCCAGGTGCGTCAGGAGGTCGTCAGCGAGGTCGTGCAGAGCAGTTTCCGTGAGGCCATCGTCAAGGAGAAATTACGCCCGGCCGGTATGCCAACGATTGACCCGATCAATGCCGAGCAGGGGCAGGGCTTGTCCTACACGGCTACTTTCGAGGTCTACCCGGAACTGGCGCTGGCCCCTGTTGAGAAACTTGAAATTGACAAACCGGTGGTCGATATCACTGAGGCCGACATCGACAAGATGATTGGTATGTTGCAAAAACAAAACAGCAAGCTTGAAACACACGATGGCAAGGCCGCCGAGGGTGATGTTTTAACTATTGATTTTGAGGGAAAAATCGACGGGGAGGTGTTCGAAGGCGGAGCCGCCACGGATTTTCAAATCGAGCTGGGCAGCCAGCGCCTGATCGCCGGTTTCGAGGAAGGTCTGGTCGATTGCAGCGCCGGCGATATCAAGGAACTGGAACTGAAATTCCCGGAGAACTACCAAAATGAGAAACTGGCCGGCCAGGATGTCAGGTTTACGGTCACGGTCAAGGCGGTCAAGCGTGCCGTGCTGCCGGAGTTGAATGATGACTTCTTCCGCCTGTTCGGCGTCAACGACGGCGGCCTTGACGCGTTTCGCGTGGAAGTCCGTTCCAATATGCAGCGCGAAGCGGAACAGAAAAGCCGTGACAGGATCCGTGATGCGATACTTGACCAGTTACACGAACACAACCAGTTCGAGGTTCCGCGCGTCATGCTGGAGGCGGAATCCAGCCGTCTGCTGGATGAGATGAGGCAGCGGATGCGCAACCAGGGCATGGATCCGTCCCTGCTCGACAAGGTGGAAGCCAATACCTACGAGGAGCAGGCAAGAAAGCGCGTCTCGCTGCAACTGATACTGTCGGAAATTATCAAACAAAATGATATGCAGGCGGACCCGGCAAAG
>JBFGPT010000228.1:0-3610 GCA_041564575.1 Gammaproteobacteria bacterium
GCCAGAGGTGATGATGACGTCCGCGAGCGCTGCCGCCTCGAGAAAGGCCGCTTCGATTTCAGCCTCGGTATCGCGGATCACGCCGAGGTCGAAGATCTCGATATTGAGTCGTTCCAGCATGCCGTGCAGGGTGTAACGGTTACTGTCATAGATGGCGCCATCCTCAAGTGCTTCACCGATCGATCGCAATTCATCGCCGGTTGAAAAGAACGCGACCCGGAGTTTGCGGCTGACCTCGACCGCACCGATACCGAGCGAGGCAATCAATCCCAGGTCGGCGGGTGTCAACAGCGTACCTTTATCCAGAACGGTGGAGCCAGCCGCGATATCTTCGCCGGCAGCGCGAACGTTGGCGCCGGACCGGGTATCGGTACCGATCAGGATGTCCTCGCCGGAGATCTCGACATGCTCCTGCATCACCACCGTATCGGTGCCTGCCGGCATGACGGCGCCGGTCATGATGCGTACGCACTCGCCGGCGTTTACCGTACCCGCGTGTGGCCGCCCGGCGAAACTGCTGCCGACCAGCCGCAGTGAACGGGTGCCCGAGGACGGCAGGTCGCCGGATCGCACGGCGTAACCGTCCATGGCGGAATTGGTCGCCGACGGCACATTGATAGCGGATACGATATCCTGCGCCAGGACGCGATAGAGGCACTCGCGTACCTGAAGCTGTTCGGTTTCCTCCAGTGGTTGCAGCACTTCCAGTATCCGGGCGCGGGCCTGATCAGGTGCGAGGGATGCCGGATCGAAATCATCCATGCAGCTTGGATCCTTGTTGATGATTCTGGCCTTCATGAGCTTTGCCGGTGTTTCTGTTCGAGTCCACAGTGCTTGATGATGAATTCGGCGATGACCCGCGGATCGTTCAGGTCCAGTACCGGCAGGTTGGTGGCCAGTTCCAGTACGGCATCCGTGGCGATCGCAACGATGGAGTCGTCTTGCGGGTAAAACGGTTTATGTCCCAGACTGGGGCGGTGTATTTCAATCTTTGGAATCGTCGCGGGTTTGAATCCCTCTACGAGGATTAAATCCAGTTCTTCCTGATGCAGATGCCGGATATGGTCTGCCAGTTGCAGTTCGTTTGAATCCAGAGTATCCGCCAGCAGCGCCCAGCGATATTTTGAACCGACCAGTACCTGGTTGGCTCCGGCCTTGCGCAACTTGTAGCTGTCCTTGCCTTCCTGATCGATCTCAAACGTATGATGGGCATGCTTGATTACCCCGACGCGAATATCGTGCAGTCTCAGCATGGGGATCAGGCGCGTCAGCAGCGTGGTCTTGCCGGTGCCGCTGTAGGCTGCGAAGCCGATCAGGGGAATCTTCAGGTCCGTCATGTTCATGAACCCGATGCCCGGCGCTGTTCGATACGGTCCAGATCCCGTGGCGAATTGACATTCATGAAAGTGTCCGCCTGGTCGGAAAAATCAGCGGTCGTGAATGCATGCTGTTCATACCATAGATCTATTTTCCTTTCTCCACGGCGCAGGTAGTCCTGCAGTGAATCGAACGTGCTTGTTTTGATCAGTGCAAAGACCGGCTGCATGCGCGCGCCATCATGCGCAACGGCAATATCAGCATGCGCTGAAACCAGGGCCATGCCGAGGCGCCCGGCCAGGTCGGCCGGCAGCAGCGGCGAGTCGCACGGCGCGGTCAAAAGATATGCGGTCTTGGCTGTACGCATGGCGCTGGCGATCCCCGCCAGGGGTCCCTGGAAGCCGGCCGACTCATCGCTGACCACCGGAAAACCGTATCGGGCATAGGAAGGCTGGTTGCGATTCGCGTTTATCAGGAGGGCGCCCACCTGCGACTGCAGGCGCTCGATGACGTGTTCAACCATGGCGCGGCCCCGGAGCGGGATCAGGCCCTTGTCGTCACCACCCATGCGCGTCGCCTTGCCGCCGGCCAGGATCACCGCCGTGATTTCATTTTTTTCGATCGGGCCATCGTGCATGGTGTACTGCTGTCTAGTCCTGGCGGTCCTTGACAAGGTGAGCGACCTCAAGCTTGGGTGGCAGGGCGACGTCGAATTCGATATTTTCAAGACCGTTGTAAACCAGGAAATGCCGGCCCTTGGCCCGCGATAACAATGTGACGCCCAGATCCTGGGCCAGTCTCAGGCCCATTTGCGTGATGCCGGAGCGCGATAACAATGCCGGTATACCCATTTGCGCCACCTTGATCACCATTTCCGAGGTCAGGCGGCCGGTGGTATAGAAGATCTTGTCGTTGCCGCCGATGTCTTCCAGCCACATGCGGCCGGCAATGGCGTCCACGGCATTATGGCGGCCGACGTCTTCGATGAATGCCAGTATGTTGTCGCCCTGGCACAGGGCGCAACCATGCACGGCCCCGGCGTTTTTATACACTTCGTTGCGTGCGCCGAGATTTTTCAGAAGACTGTAAACAGTGGATTGTTGGATTTTCATGGCAGGTATGGAAATATTTTCCAGCGTCTCCATGATATCACCAAAGACAGTACCCTGGCCGCAGCCGGTGGTCACGATCCTGGGGCCGAGACGTTCACGCCAGTCGTCGCGGCCGCTGAAGGTCGTCACAGCCGCAGCATTGACGTCCCAGTCCACCTGCACGGATTTGATCTCGGCGATATCACTGACCAGACCCTGGTTTTTCAGGTAACCCAGCGCCAGCAACTCGGGATGGGTGCCCAGCGTCATCAGCGTCACGATCTCGAAACTGTCGATATACAGGGTCAGGGGGCGCTCGTCCGCGATTCTCATCTCGCGGCGGTTCTGGTATTCGTCAACGGCAATGACCGGCGTGGTCGGATCAAGCCCGGCCTGGCTGAGTTCCGGACGTGAACGGGTGGACATGTTATCCGCCGGTTACATTCATATGGCGAAAGATGACAGGCTGTTCCCGGAGTGAAAATTCATGTCCCTCGGGTTTGATCGCCATGGAATCACGGATGGCCTGTTTCAGAGGTTCCATTTCCCCGGGGTTGGCACGGATGACCCGGCGCAGATCCACCGAGTGCTCCTGGCCCAGGCAGAGTAACAGGCGACCTTCGCAGGTCAGGCGGACACGATTGCAACGGTCGCAGAAATTATGGGTATGCGGTGAGATGAAACCGACCCGGCTGGCGCTTCCGACTATCTGGTAGTATTTCGACGGACCGCCGGTCGTGGAGGCGGTCGGGATGAGATTGTAATGCGCTTCGATTCTCTCGCGCACCTCGTCGCTGGAGATGAAGACCTCGGCACGGTCGTGATCGCCGATAACACCCAGCGGCATTTCCTCGATGAAACTGATGTCCATGGCGCGGTCGTGGGCATAACGGACCAGGTCAATGATCTCATCGTCGTTGCGGTGACGCAGGATCACCGAGTTGATTTTCAGCTTTTCAAACCCGGCGGCCAGTGCGGCGTCGATACCGGCCTGCACCCTGGCGAGATCGCCGACCCGGGTGATCTGCCTGAAGCGCTCCGGTTTCAGTGAATCGAGGCTGATATTAATACGCTTGACGCCCGACTCCCGCAACTCAGTGGCGTAGCGATCAAGTTGTGAACCGTTGGTGGTCGTGACCAGTTCCCGGATGCCGGGCAGCGCGCCGATCTCCCGGAAAAGTTTCATGATATTCCGGCGTACC
>JBFGPT010000229.1:0-3600 GCA_041564575.1 Gammaproteobacteria bacterium
AGGGCGGCGTCATCATGCAGTCGACCACGAATACCATCGGATTTGCCCCGGGTGGTGTGGATGGTCCCGGCGACCTGACATTGATACCGGCCGCCGTGGGCCAGGATGTGGCCATTGCAGTCGGCACACCGGCCGATCTGAATTTCAACCCCAACGTCTTTACCCCGTTCGATGGTCACCTGATCATTGGCGGTACGATTACACCAACCACATTACCGCTGAACCCGACGGCAACGACGATATTCGCGGATCTGCTGACCATCGATGATCCCTTGAACATGCCCTCGGCGCGTGGTTTGACCCTGCTGTCCAGTGGTATCGTTCTGGACGCGCCGGGCATTAATGTCGGCGGTGTCGGCGGTGGCGCCTTCAACGCAGTTGCCACCGGCAGCACCTGCGCTGCCTGTGGCGGCTTGACCCAGGCCGGTAATCTCACGGCCAACACCGGCATCACCATCCAGGCCGGCAGCGGTGTCATTATTACCGAGGGCACGATAGAAAACGCGAATAATATCGACCTGAACTTCGGCGGCGGCAATGTCGAAATCGCTTTGGGACAGAATCCCGATAACGCCAACCAGTTACAGGGTAATGCGAACGGTGCCGACCTGTCCGCCGGAACCCAATCCTTGATTAACCTGCTGGGATTGACGGTTAACGCGGTCATCGTCACCTTCTTCAACCCGGCCTCGGCCCTGATTGGCCTGGCGGAAGTCGCCTTCATCGACGTCGGATTGTTCGAAGAAGAGCTGACCCTGTTCGGTACCATCGGCAACGGTATCGCTCTGGCCCTGGCACAGTGCGAGGAAATAGAGGGTTGTGCACCGAACGTGACGGAAGAAGAACTGGTTGAATTGATCGCCGGCCTTGAAGCACGTATCGAGGAACTCGAACGCAGACTGGCCGAAGAAGGCGATCCGGTGCAGCGGCAAAAACTGGAAGAATTGATTGCCGGTTACCAGCAGGAACTGGAAAACTTCAAGGGTTACCAACGGGAACTGCGTGAATTCTTCGCGGCTGATGAAGAGGAGTTCGAGGAAGAGTTTGAAGAAGAGTTTGATGAAGAATTCCCGGCCGGGCCGCCGGATGTCCAGACTGTCGAAACCCTGGCCGAAATGCTGAAGGTCGTCAACGCCCGGATACAGTGGCTCGAATCCCTGAAGGATGACCCGGCCGAGCGTGCACGGTTGTCTGAAATTACCGGTATCGAGCTGACCCAGGAAGCCCTGGACGCCATCATTGAAGGCGCCAAGGCCGAGGCCGGATTTATCGAGAACCAGTTGAAACTGCTTCTGGAAGGCAAGGAGGCCAGGAAATCAGGCAGTAAACGTCAGCCGTTGTTTACCGCAACGGAAACCGGCGCTGATGAGTTAACCGTTGCCCAGGGACCTACACTTCTGGATCTGAATACCAGTACGGCTACACTTAATTAATGATGATATCTGACTTCAAGAAGTCCGCAGTGATACTGGCCGCCAGCCTGATGGTTGCCGCCGGATCCGCACAGGCGCGCATCCTCGGCAACGAGGAGGCGCAACAGGCCACTACCCCAGTACTACAGGATGAGGCCAGCCTGTTTTCCTCCATCCGCATGGGGATTGCCCTGTCCATGGCGCAATGCGAGGGACGGGAACAATGCACCCCGTCAGTCAACGCCGATGAAGTCAAAAGCCTGCTGGAAACCCTGAATACGCGGATCAATGACTTAACCCTGCGCCAGGAGAGCGTGGAAGACCCGGATGCGTTTCAACAGGTGCTGGCCCGATACGTCGATGAACGTGATAACTACAGCAGCGTCCTGGAGCGGCTGGGCAGCGTCGAGGAAGACATCGATGACATCGGGATCGAGAGCGAGGTGGTCGAGATTGAAGAGGCCGGTTTCGATGAGACCCTGTCAGAGGATGAAACCTTTACCGAGCCCGCGCCCGACACGGCGGTAATCCAGGAAGAACTGGAGTTTTTTGAGGACGCCGACCTGAAACTTCAGGATGATGAAAGTCTGGAGGAATTCGAGGACGACTTCGATCCCGAAGCTATTGAACCGCAAGTTCAGTAAGTCAAAATATTACGTAACTTATTGAATTCATTAGTAAATTATCCGATGGTAGCGACCATCCCATATTTCAATCGAGTTTAACCGGCTTGTTCGGGTCGGGTTTTTCCTTGGGGCCGTATTTTTGAACATATTCAGCGATTAACTTGCCGGCCTCACGCTTTTCTTCATCAGACAACTGGTTTTTAATCTCCTCGGCGGCGTTGATGCCTTTCTTGTGCTGGTGTGATGCGGCGACGCTGTACCAGACGTAGGCAAACTCGTTGTCCTGCGGCACACCGTTACCGTCCGAATAGAGCTTGCCCAGTTTGTACTGGGCCTGGGGTATGGCCTGCTCCGAGGCCCGGCGAAACCATTTCCCGGCCTCCTCGAAACTTTGTTCGACGCCCTGACCCTTGAAATACATGACCCCAATCCAGTACTGCGCCATCGGGTCGTTGGCGGTATCGGCCAGTGACATCATGGTGTTGTAGGCGGTCTCATAATCACCGGTGAGATAGGCGACCACGCCACTGTTGAAATCGGCCTGTGCCGTCTGTGTGGCCAGGAGCAGGGCGAATAATAGCGATATTGTTTTTTTCATCGGGATGCCTGTTGGTTGAAATCGGTTTCTTACGTAGAATATTCGCCTTTTTACCGCATTGGCTTAAGGCATGTATCTTAGTCATTGAAATCGCGGAATTGTTTCACGCAGACCGAAAAATGTAAATACAGGCTATCGATCATGGGCAAATTCAGGGCTTTCCGGGTGCACCAGCGGAACGGTAAATTGCACGGCGCGGTCGAGACCGTCAGCCTCGATGGGCTTGCCGATGGTGAAGTCGTGATGCGGGTGCAATATTCCAGCGTAAATTACAAGGATGCCCTGGCGGCCACGGGAAAAGGCAAGATCCTGAGGAAATTCCCGATCAATGCCGGTATCGATGCCGCCGGCGTGGTCGAAACTTCCACCGATGCGAGGTACCGGCCCGGAGACCGCGTGCTGGTGACGGGCTTTGAACTGGGCGTTGCCCATGACGGTGGTTATGCCGAATACTGCCGTGTCCCGGCCGACTGGGTCATACCTCTACCCGCGGAGATGGATACCAGAACCGCCATGGCATTGGGGACGGCGGGCTTCACGGCCGCCCTGTGCATCGACCGCATGGAGCATAACGGCCTGAAACCCGAAAACGGTCCCGTGGTCGTCACCGGCGCGACCGGCGGCGTGGGCTGTATCGCGATAGACATGCTGGCAAATCGCGGTTACGAGGCCGTGGCCGTGACCGGCAAGGCCGCGGAGCACGATTTTCTAAAATCCCTGGGTGCCGCGGAGATCCTGGATCGGCACAGCATTGCCCTGGATGGGCCGCCGCTGGAAAAGGGTCGCTGGGCCGGTGCCATCGATAATGCCGGTGGCGATTACCTGGCCTGGCTGACGCGCACGACCCTGCCGTGGGGCAGTATTGCTTCTGTCGGTCTGGCGGCCGGGGATCAACTGAATACCACGGTGATGCCGTTTATATTAAGAGGCGTCAGCCTGCTCGGGATCACGTCCTCGGGCTGTC
>JBFGPT010000230.1:0-3576 GCA_041564575.1 Gammaproteobacteria bacterium
CAATGATTTGCTCGCCAGGATCGAGATCACGCGGCAGGGCCTTAATGGCATATTGCTCAATATTGATAACCTGGTATCCGATGTGAATGGCGTGGTTGCCGAGAACAGCGGTGATATCAGGGCCTCGGTACAGGATCTGAAGAAATCCCTGCACGAGGTTTCGCAGCATATCGATGCCATATCCTACCACCTGGAAGGCAGCAGCCGTAATATCCATGAATTCACCCGCCAGATCCGCGAAAACCCGGCGCTGCTGATCAGCGGGTCCGCCCAGGAAGACAAGGAAACCGAATGATACGCATACTCATCTATCTGGTGATATTTACGCTCGGTGGCTGCAGTGCGCAGAAACCCGTACCCGAGGATCGTTATTTCCGCCTGCCGGATGTTGCGGCATCGTCTATCCAGCACACACCGCTCAGTGACGGGATCGTCTATGTGAGTATTTTTGAAAGCAACGGCCTGCACCGTGAACGGGCGCTGGTCTACAGCGACAGCCGTGAAGGTGTCGAACTCCGGCAATACCACTATCACCACTGGGTGGACAGTCCGACCCGGATGATCCGCGATCACCTGGTGCATTATCTGCGTGCAATCGGGGCCGCTCCGACAATCGTCAGCAGCATCGATCCCGATTCGAAAATCGAGATCAAGGGCAAGATCCATCGATTCGACAGGGTAATCAATAACGACACCATCGAGGTTGTCGTAGCGTTGGAGTTGAGTGCCGACAGGGGAGGCAGGTTGTTACATGTCGGCGATTATATCCTGACCGAACCGGCCGGAGGCAGAGCCATGAATGACACGGTCGAGGCCTTTCACCGTGCGTTGACAAACTGTTTCAATCAATTCGTCAGCGATGTCGCCGCGTCACTTTGAAAGTGGAGAGATAAGCCTACAGGTATTCTGAATGAGCAGGGTCACGGATACACTCCGCAAGCAGTTACCCCTCATCTGTCTTGAGATCGGCCTGCTGAGCCTGTTCCTTGCACACGTGATGACCGAACCCGGCCAGTGGTTCCACTGGAAACTCATCGAGCAGATGGAAAATATCGCCTATGACGCTCGGGTCCTGATGAGTACCCGGAACACGATCGATGATCGCATCGTGATTGTCGACATCGACGAAAAGAGCCTGGCCGAGGGTGGCCGCTGGCCCTGGAGCCGCGACAAGCTCGCGGGTGTGATAGACCGTCTGTTCAATTACTACGAGGTTGAGGTGGCCGGCTTTGACGTGGTCTTCGCCGAGCCTGACAGAAGTTCCGGTCTCGATGTGCTGGAGCGGCTCGGCCGCGAGGAGTTCAGGGATGTACCGGGATTCCAGGCCGGCCTGGAAAAGATACGCCCCGGCCTTGATTATGACCGGCTGTTTGTCGAGAGCCTCAAGGGCAAGGCCGTCATCCTCGGATACTTTTTTGAAAGCACGGAGAACGCGGTGAACAGCGGCCAGTTGCCCGAACCGGTGTTTTCCGCCCGGGAGTTATCTGGCAGCGATTTCAAGCCGCACCGCACGACCGGCTACGGCGCGAATCTGCAGGCCATTACGGAGGCTGCGTACGGTGCCGGGCACTTTACGCTGGTGCCGGATGATGACGGTATCGTCCGCCGGGTACCCATGTTGTTTGAGTATGACGGCAACTATTACGAATCGCTGACGCTGGCCATGATCCGCTATGTGCTCAAGGCCGATACTATAGAGTTTGAGTATGGCTGGAATATACCGGGTTCCGATTACACGGCGCCGGACTGGATCAAGCTTTCCGATCGCCTGGTCCCCGTGGATGAAAAGGCGCAGGTGCTGGTGCCATACCGCGGCCGGCAGGGCAGTTTCCCCTATATTCCCATCATCGATGTCCTGAACGGGACCGCCGATAAACAGGCGTTACATGATCGCATCGTGCTTATCGGCGCCTCGGCCCAGGGTCTGCTGGACCTCAGGGCGACGCCGGTACAAAACGCGTATCCCGGGGTAGAGGTCCATGCCAATATCCTTTCAGGCATCCTCGATAACCGTGTCAGGGAGCAGCCCTACTACATACTCGGTGCCGAGTTCATGTTGCTGCTCTTTATCGGTCTGATCATGGCCTTTTTGTTACCACTGTGCACACCCCAGCGGGCCACGATACTGACCCTGGGGCTGTTACTGCTGTCGATTGGCATTAATTACCTGGTCTGGCAGTACATGAACCTGGTCATCCCCATTGCTTCCGGCCTGATGATGATCTTCCTGATGTTCCTGCTGGTGATGAGTTACGGGTTTTTTGTTGAGCAACGGGGTAAACGCCAGATCGCCGGCCTGTTCGGACAGTACGTGCCGCCGGAACTGGTCGACGAGATGAGCGAGGACCCCTCGCATTATTCCCTGGCGGCCGAGGTTCGTGAATTGACCGTGCTGTTCTCCGACATCCGCAGTTTCACCACGATTTCCGAAAGCATGGATGCGCAATCCCTGTCAGAGCTGCTCAACGAGTATCTGACACCGATGACCAATATCATCCAGAAAAGCCGCGGCACCATCGACAAATATATCGGTGATGCCGTCATGGCGTTCTGGGGCGCGCCTATCCGGCAACCGGACCATGCCAGCCGCGCTATTGCCGCAGCCATGGAAATGCAGGAAACCCTGCACGGAATGAACCAGGCGTTCAAGGCCAGGGGCTGGCCCGAATTGCGTATCGGCATCGGACTGAATACCGGCAAGATGCGGGTCGGTGACATGGGCTCGGAATTCCGCAAGGCCTACACGGTGATGGGCGATGCCGTTAATCTCGGCTCACGGCTGGAGGGGCTGACAAAGAGTTACTGCGTCGGGCTGCTGGTGAGTGAGTTTACCAAGGCCGCGGCGCCGGAATACGCCTACCGCGAACTCGACCGCATCAGGGTGAAGGGCAAGGATGAACCGGTGACCATTTTTGAACCGATAGCCCTGAAAGAGAACGTCAGCAAATCGGAGAAAGATGAATTGAAACTCTATCTGCAAGCCCTGGGGCAATACCGGCGTCAGGAGTGGGATATGGCGGAGCTGCAGTTTGTTAATCTGACCAACATGAATCCTGAACGGCAGCTTTATGCCATGTATATTCAGCGTATCCAGGCGTTTCGAAAAAACCCGCCCGGCGAAAAGTGGGACGGGGTATTTACCTTTACGACGAAGTAATCAAACCCGGTTCGATAGGGACGATAATCAAATAAGCTGTCGATGACCGGGCAGGCCCGTCTCGCAGGATTGCGGGTGGGGTGTGAGGGGTCCCGGGTCTGTGTGTGACAGCGCCGGCTATCCAGACGGCGGTTATGCCGAGGCGGAAAACTCCATCTTGATGCCGGCCAGTTCTATCAGATCGCTGTCTTTCAGTTGATAGGCCTTGGCGCCGATCGGTTCACCGTTAACGACCGGATAGCGCTTGCCATCGCCGTCGCTCTCGATGTGGGTCAGAAAATATCCTTGCGGCCGGCGCGATATCACCGCAACCTGGGTGCCGGGTTTTCCCAGTGTAACCAAGGCCTTGGTGAGTTCCAGTTCCTTACCGGCAATAGGGCCGTTCAATACCGTCAGACGGCCAAGCGGCATCCCGCCGC
>JBFGPT010000231.1:0-3574 GCA_041564575.1 Gammaproteobacteria bacterium
CGGACATCAGGACCACCAGGGCACCGGCCAGCGCCAGCGGGCCGAACAGGCTGGCCTGGTCGGCCTTGTCGATCAGCACGCTGAACAGCAGCGCCGGGATGAAGACATCCATGTTCATGCGGTTCGGCAGGGTCATGTCGGGCCGGAAACGCACACCGTAGGCCAGGCCGACCAGCACCACGGCGAAGATGGGAAACGTGATCTCGAATATTCTGAGCACGATCGTCATTCCGCCGATTCCCGCGAACGTGACAGGATCAGATTGGCATGCTCATCCAGCATGGCCGTCCATGGGTGGTCGACAAAGGTGGTGGCGATGTTATCGGTGATGATGGCCGGCCCGGGTATTTCATGACCGGCCGCTATTGCTGCGCGACTATAGACGGCGACGTTCCCCGTGTAACCATACACCGGCACCATGGCCTCGGCCTTTGGTTCGCCGGCGCTGGCCTGCACCGGCAGTTCGATGGCGGGGGCAGGCGCATTGACGGCCACACGGACATTGACCAGTTCAATCTCGCTCCTGAGTACATGGCCAAAGCGCTGCCGGTGCAGGTCGTGAAACGATTCCGCCAGGCGCGCCGTTGTCTCCAGCGGCAGGTTGAGCGTGGAAGACTGGCCCCGGTAGCACAAATCGACCGTAGCGCTGGCCTCGATCAGTTCCGGGCGAGGGGTTTCTGCGGCCAGGCTTTGCCGACCTTCCGCCTCCAGCTCCGCACTGGCCTCGGACAACCCGGCATCCGTACACTCGGCCAGTGGCAAAGCCAAAGTCCGCGAAAGTTGCCGGCCTGGACTTGCGGCCAGCATGCCGAGGGCCGAAAACACCCCGGAGAGATGCGGCACGATGGCCCGATTGATCTGCAATGACTCCGCCAGGGCGCAGAGATGCAGCCCCCCGGCACCGCCGAACGCGAGCAGGACAAAGCCGCTGGTATCCTTGCCCCGCTGTACCGATATCAGGCGCAGCGCCCGGGCCATGTTTTCATTGACGACCCGGATCACGCCTTCGGCCGCGGCAGCGGCAGAGTCGAGGCCGAGCTGATCGGCCAGTCTGTCGAGGACCGCCCCGGCGCGCGCGCGATCCAGCGCCAGGGACCCGCCGAGCCTGACGGTGGCGGGCAGACGGCCAAGCACCAGGTTGGCGTCGGTCACGGTGGGTAAGCTACCCCCCCGGCCATAGCAGGCCGGCCCCGGATCGGAGCCGGCGGATTCCGGACCGACAACGAGGCTGCCACCGGCATCCGCCCGGGCGATGGAGCCGCCACCGGCGCCGATGGTGTGCATATCGACCATCGGTACGCTGACCGGGTGAGGGCCGATGCGGCCGCGACTGGTCAGCGTAATGTCGCCGTCGACCATGGCCACGTCCGTTGAGGTGCCGCCCATGTCGACACTGAGCAGGCGCATGCTGCCGGTTTGCTGTCCGATAAACCGTGCCGCGGCCAGCCCGCCGGCCGGGCCCGACAATAACAGATGCACGGCCTCGCGGGCGGCCTGATCAGTATCACAGGTCTGTCCCGAGCTGCGCATGACCTTGACCCGGGCCGGCTGCACAGCGCTGTTGAAGCGCTGCAGGTAGCCCTGTACCAGCGGACCGACCGATGCATTCAGCCAGGTGGCGATTCCACGTTCGTACTCCCGGTATTCCGCCAGCACCTGGTGCGAACAGGAAACGAACAGTTGATCGGGCAGGGCCCTGGCGATGCGCGCCTCATCCGTGCCGTCCAGGTAGGAATACAGCAGATTGATAGCCACGGCCTCGGGTTGCAGGTGTTGTAACTGCGCGATCAGGTTTTCAATCTGCGCATCCGTTAACGGCTCGACCAACTTGCCGCGGGCATCACGCCTGCCGCCGGTTTCCAGGCACAGTGCAGACGGCACGGGCGGCGGCGGTTTTTCCGGTTGCAGACGGTATAATTCGCGCCGCGCCTGCCGGCCGATGGTGAGTACGTCGGCGAGGCCATGATTGCCGATATACACGGTGCGGGCGCCCTTGTTCTGCAGAACGGCGTTCGTGCCCACCGTTGACCCGTGAACGATCAATAGACCGTCCGTATCCAGTGCCAAGTCCCGGATGCCCTGAACGATGGCCAGTTCCGGGGCGGACGGGGTCGACAGGACCTTGTGAAAACGCACACCCGCCCGATCGTGGTAGACGAAGTCGGTAAAGGTGCCGCCCGTATCGACACCGAGCAACTTTAATCCGGTCAAGGTATTGCAACTCATGTGTGAATGTTAATAATAGCGGCGGCATGGAAAAACAAATCCTGATAGAAGTTGATCAAGTCAGCCGTTATTACGGCGAGTTTCGTGCCGTGCATAATGTCAGTTTTACTGTGCAACGTGGTGAAGTCCTGGGTTTCCTTGGCCCCAATGGTGCCGGTAAATCCACTACCATGCAGATCATCTGTGGTGTGCAAACCGCCAGTGAAGGCCGCGTCAGTATAGCAGGGCATGATATCTTCGAAGAGCCCGTCGCCGCCAAGGCGCACATTGGTTTCCTGCCGGAAACGCCGCCGCTGTATAGCGAACTCACCGTCGATGAATACCTGACCTACGCTGCACGCCTGCGCAATATCCCGGGGGCGCAGATCCGGCAGGCCATGGACAATTGCAAACAACGTTGCGGCCTGGCAGAAACCGGGCGGCGCTTGATCCGCAACCTGTCACGCGGTTACCAGCAGCGCGTCGGTATCGCCCAGGCCATTATCCACTCACCCGCGGTCGTCATACTGGATGAGCCGACCTCCGGCCTGGATCCGATCCAGATCCGCGAGATCCGCGATCTCATCCGCGAGCTCGGCAATGATCACAGCGTCATCCTGTCCACGCATATCCTGCCCGAGGTGCAAACCCTGTGCGACCGTGTGCTCATTATCCACCAGGGCCAGCTGGTTCTGGATGAGAAGCTGGAGGTATTGAACAGCTCGCGCGATCAGAGCCTGCAACTGGCCTTTACCAGACCGCCGTCGCTCGCGGCGCTACAAGCCCTCGAAGGTATCGATGAGGTACAGGCGATCGACGCGCAGCGTTTTCGCGTCGTGCTCGCTGACACTCATGGCGGCCATGACCAAATCTGTCGCGCCGCGCTGGATCATGACTGGGGCTTGACGGCCATGGTGCCCGGCACACAGACCCTGGAAGAGATCTTCCTGCAATTGACCAGCGAGGATATCGTCAACAAGGAGGATCGGGAGTGCGCCTGACCCTGTCGATTGCCAACCATGAGTTGAGACGCCTGTTCAAGTCCCCGCTGGCCTGGGTCATCATGGCGGTGGTGCAGTTTTTGCTGGCGCAACTGTTCCTCAAGTACTGGGAAATTTTTGAGACCCGTGGCGCCCAGTACAGCAGTCTCGGCCTGACCGAAATCGTTGTAACCAGCCTGTATCAAAGCACCGCAATCATCCTGTTACTGGTGACGCCTTTCGTGACCATGCGCGGCTTCAGCGAAGAACGCCGCAGCGGCACCATGCACCTGTTGCTGTCATCCCCGGTCAGCCTCACCCAACTGGTGCTGGGGAAATATCTCAGCGCGCTCGCCTTCCTGCTGCTGATCCTGTTCATGATCACCCTC
>JBFGPT010000232.1:0-3546 GCA_041564575.1 Gammaproteobacteria bacterium
CCTTGTTGACGCGATCGAGGCCGAACTGCTGCAGCCAGACGCGCACCACGAAATTGCCGAGGCTGTGAGTGATGAAATCGAAGGACCGGAACGGCCGGCCGCGCTCGCGGCTGGCGGTGGATTTTTCCACCAGGTAATCGAGAAAGCCCTCCAGCCGGTAGGCGTTCTCCAGCGCCGACAGGCGCCAGTCGTAGTTGAACAGGTAAATCGGCTTGCCGGGTTTCAGATCGCGCATGAACTCGGCATAGGCGAATTCCTCCAGCTCGCCGGCCTCGATGATGGCGTGCATGCGCTCGTCGTAGTACTGGTCCTGCAACGGCCGGGTCAGCTCCAGGTCCTCGATGGTCTCGAAATTGCTCTGCAGCGCCGACCAGATGACATCGTGATTGACCTTGTTGACATTGAGCAGCTTGGTGCCCTTGATCCCGGGCACGAAGATTACGGCGTCGGCTGGCATTGGACAGCTCCCTTGTGCTGGCGTGGAGGTTTACCGGCGCCGGCTCGTGATCCTGCCGGCCCCGGGAGATTATTTTTTCTTGCGCGCCTGTTCAGCCATTTTACGGAACAAGGCTATTTGCTTCTTTTCCCAGGCCTCCCCGGCGGCCAGTATTTTTTTCGCCCGCGCCTCGCTTTGCTTGACCAGTTGCTTCTCCCGCTTGAGGGCGGCCTTGAGTTGATCTTTCAGCACATCGATTTCATCGAGGGCCGCCACGCGGAACAGTTTCATCTCCTCCCGGGCCGCGGCCTGGGCGCGTTTCAGCGCCGCCTGGGAGGTTTTCAGATCCTTTTGCAGGCGCTTGACCAGAGCCTTGCGGCTGCTGGCGGCAGACTTGCGCCGCGCGGCCGTGGTGGACCTGCGTGGGGCCGCTTTTTTCTTTGCCGCCGGCTTTTTCGCCGTGGTCTTTTTACGGCCGGGGGCTTTCCTGGCGGTGGATTTCTTTCCCGAGGTCTTCTTTTTTGCTGTCGCCATGATTTTTCTCCCTGGAGATACTTTTTTTGCAAGTATAGACGGTCACTTACAGGCCTGCCCCGGACCGGCGCGGATCGGGATTTTTGTAATTTAGGACCGGTATTTGATCTGGATCAAGTGAAAGCACCTGCCCAGGGACCATCTTTACAATAGATGTAAAGAAAAGTGAAGGAGTGCGTATCATGAAAAAACGTAAAATTCCCAGAGACCTGTTACATAGAGTGCAGCGGATCGCGCCGGAGATGAGGAAGTTTGAGACCATGGAACGCTATGTCCTGAAAACCCTGCTGGAGGCCGGGCGCTGTAATACCCCGATCGACGAGATGTTTATTACCGCCGGCCACCGCATCCTGATGCCACAGGCCACGGCCGGGAATATTATTTCAGCCGCCTGAAGGACACACCGGCAAGACCGCGAAACGGCGCAAGCTCAAAAAACGATCGCCCCCATGACGAATCCGCGCATGTAGGCGCCGTGGACGATGTCGCGCAGGTTGGTCATGCGTTCGAGTTCCTTCATGTGTTCGCGCGCGGCCTCGCGTTGCAATGAGATGCGGCGGTTGGCGCGCTCGTTGAGTATACACATGACGGCCAGTTCGCCGGCGTCGATCCAGAGTTCCATGCAGCGTCCGCAGCAATCGATCATCACGTCTCGCCCACCCATGTAACCATAGTTTTCCATGTTCGAGGCGCAACTCGGGCACTGCAGGCGCTGGCCGTCATCCACTATCGCCTCGACCACGCATTCCGCGTGGATGGCATCGCCGAGTTCCTTCGCCATCGCCGTCAGCAGCGGATGCAGCGAGGCCTGCTTGATCAAGACGCCGTCGCACTCGGGACAATGCAGCGCCGGTATGTCGTGGAAGGTGCCGGCTTGCAGGTCCTGCTTGTCGCGTGGACAGTTCTGGTGCATGGCCGTTTCTCCGCTAGATATATTTGATCAGGTCGCCGAAGCCCCACAGCAAGGTGCCGATGATCAGCAGCGAGGCCTCGATCACGCCGATCGACACGCCGAGCTTTTTCTGCTGATCGGTAAGCCGGTCCTGGTGTTCCTGCTGCACGCGTTGCATTTCTTTTTCCATGAGTTCCTCGTCGGCGCCGAAGGCCTGGCGCACGCGGCGTTCGGCCAGTCGCTTGTGCA
Source organism: Gammaproteobacteria bacterium (assembly GCA_041564575.1). GTDB lineage: Bacteria > Pseudomonadota > Gammaproteobacteria > Eutrophobiales > Eutrophobiaceae > UBA4486. The sequence continues at coordinate 2,112 of JBFGPT010000232.1, forward strand.
ACATCAGGGCCTCGAGTTGCAGGCGCGATTCGATCACGCCGCCAAGCCCGGACCAGATCCCCAGCACCACGATCAGGCAACCGGCCCGCGACAGCCAGTCCTGGTCCAGGAATTCTTTCACGGACAGATCGTAACCGGCGTAGATCAGGGCCATCGCCAGCAGCCACAGGATCAGTCCGTGTACCGCGGTGCGGTTGGTACTCTTGTCGGTACTCTTGTCAGTGTGCTTTTCAGCTTTTTCGTCGGCGCTCATGTTGAAAAAGCCCGGTAGTGATCCTGCATAGCCAGGTCCTCGGCCACAGCCGCGTAGGTGACGTGTCCCTGAAAGGTATTCAGGCCGCGGGCGAAGGCGGCATCGTTTTTCAAGGCCTCGACGCCGGATTCGGCCAGGCGCTGCACGTAGGGAAACGTGACCCGGGTCAGCGCCAGGGTGGCCGTGCGCGGATAGGCGCCGGGCATGTTGCTGACGCAATAGTGAATGACCCCGTGCTTGTTGAATACCGGGTCGGAATGCGTGGTGACGTGCGAGGTTTCGATACAGCCGCCCTGGTCGATGCTGACGTCGACGATGACCGCGCCGGGCTGCATGGTCCTGACCATGTCCGCGGTGACCACGTACGGCGCCTTGCCGCCTGGCAGCAATACGGCGCCGATCACCAGGTCCTGTTCCGGCAGGTCGCGGGCGATGCTGTCCGGCGTCGATTCGGCGAAGTGGATGTTGTTCGACCAGACGATCTCGGTGCGGCGCAGCTTGTCGATATTGCGGCCATAGACGCAGACATTCGCGCCCATACCATCTGCGGTAAACGCCGCGTGCAGGCCGACGGTACCGTTGCCGATGACCATGACGTTGCCGTGCCGGGCGCCCTGCACGCTGCCGGGTTGCACGCCGCGGCCGCCATTGAACGCGGCGAGGTAATAGGCGCCGACCAGCGCCGCCATGTTGCCGGCGATGGCGCTCATCGGCGCCAGCAGCGGGAAGCGGCCATCCTCGTCTTCAACGGTTTCATACGCAATCGCCGTGGTCCCGGCCTTGAGCAGGGCGTCTGTCAGCGCCGGCGTGACGCCGGCAAGGTGTAAATAAGTAAACAACAGGTTGTCGTCGAGGTAATCGAATTCCGCCGCCTGCGGTTCCTTGATCTTCAGGACCAGTTCGCTGTCCCAGGCGGCGGCGGTATCGACCATGCGCGCGCCGTGTTTGGTGTATTCCCGGTCGGCAAAACCGGCACCCTGCCCCGCGCTCTGCTCGATCACCACTTCGTGGCCATCGGCGATGAGTTGCGCCGCGCCGTCCGGCGTCAGGGCCACGCGGTTTTCCCGGTCCTTGATCTCCTTGACGACGCCGATACGCATGGGTCACTTATTGCAATGCAGCCAGCGGTGCAACAGCTTCGACATGAAGGGCATCATGGCATAGGTCATGAACAATACCAGC
>JBFGPT010000233.1:0-3544 GCA_041564575.1 Gammaproteobacteria bacterium
GGGGCCTTGCTGTTCGACGACCGACAGGCCCAGACCCATGGCATCGGGAATCGTGAGAATATCGGAGAACAGGATTGCGGCGTCGAGCGGAAAACGCTCCAGCGGCTGCAAGGTGACCTCGCAGGCGAGTTCCGGGGTCGTGCACAGGGTCATGAAACTGCCCGCCTTGGCGCGGGTATCGCGATATTCGGGCAAATAACGGCCGGCCTGGCGCATGATCCAGACCGGGGTACAGTCCACCGGCTGGCGGCACAGGGCCCGGATCAGGCGATCATTCTGTAATGGTACTGACATCTTAATCGTTTGTTTTTACTGATGATTATTCAGGCAAATCATACCCTGATTCGCGGCCTTTTAATATCGACTTGTCAGCATTTTCACCGCCCCGCCTTTGTTGCAGCGGGCCGGCGTACGGCGACATTCCGGCTGTCTGGATGGACCGCGGCCTCTTATAATCGTATTAAGCCGCGAATATTTAGCGAATACCGTGCTGTTGAATATACAATCATGATCAACTGCTGATCAGAACCGGAGAGAACAATGCCAAAACCCGTTGAAGAGGTCGTTGCCGAGGCCAAAGAACAGTGCAAGCGCCTGGACGCCAGGGCGGCAAAGGAATTTTACGATATTACCACCGGGGCCACGATCATCGACGTTCGTGAGCCGGCCGAGGCCGAAAAGGCCAAGCTCGAACATTCAATCAATATCCCCCGTGGTTTGCTTGAAATGAAGATTGCCGAGCTGTGCCCTTCCGATGACATCCCCATACTGCTGCATTGTGGCGCCGGCGGGCGTGCATCATTTTGCGCACTCGCGCTGCAGAACATGGGTTACAAAAATGTACAGGTGATCGACGCACCATTCGAAGAGATCCAGGAAGCCTTTTCCTGATCCGGGTTTATGAAACAGTCCGTAGACCTGTCCTATTATTCGGACATCCTGTGCGTCTGGTCCTACGTCTCTGAGATCCGCCTGCAGGAGTTGCGTGAAAAACTCGGCGACCGCGTCGATCTCAGCTATCACTTCATCACCCTGTTCGGCTGCACCCGGAAAAGGATTGCCGAGGGCTGGAGCGACCGCGGTGGTTATGCCGGGTTCGCGGACCACGTTGCCGGGGTGTGCAAGGACTTCACACACGTAGACCTGCATTGCGACATCTGGCGCAAGACCATTCCCGTAACTTCCGCCACCGCGCACCTCTTCCTGAAGGCAGTACAGTTACTGGAATCGGACAATCAAGTCTCCACGAAACCGCAGGCGAAATTCGATAACCGCAACCTGCTCGAGGAACTGATCTGGCGGGTCCGCTGTGCCTTTTTCCGTGACGGGCGTGACATCGGCAGTCTCCCGGTATTGATTGAAATCGCCGAAACCCTGGACCTGCCGATCGACGGGATACGCGCCGCCATCGAGGACGGCACGGCGTTCGGCGCACTGTGCTGTGACAATGAACTGCGCGAGAAATACCGCCTCGACGGCAGTCCCAGTTATATCCTGAATAACGGCAGGCAGAAGCTTTACGGTAACGTAGGTTACCGGATCATCGAGGCGAATATCGAGGAACTGCTGGAACGGCCCGAGGGCATGGCGAGCTGGTGCTGAATTTGGAGGAAATGTCCGCGGCAATCGACGCGGTGACATCGCCGACGGTAAAGATCTGGCTGAACTGGATGCTGGCCATATTCCTGGCGTCCATCCTGTTCGTCTGGAAACACAAATCCGCCCGCGTGATCCTCGCCGCGTTTTTCCTGACCATTCCCGTCGCGATGCTGGTCTTTGAAACCAGCAGGAACCCGCACCTGCTCGGCATCCCGCACCTGATCGTGTGGACGCCGCTGGTGGTTTACCTGCTCAGAAGCGAAAAGCTGATCGGGACCGGGGCAAGCCTGTCGATCTATAACGTCTACCTGTACCTGCTACTGGCGACCATCATAACCAGTCTTGTACTTGATGTGAGGGACGTGACGCTGGTGGTGGCGGGTCTTAAGTGAACCGATCGAGTAATAGGAGAGCAACATGAGGCCAAGTTCCATCGTTTCCCTGTTGGCCTCGTTCGCCGAGGGACTGAGGTTCAGGGAATTGTTCCTGCTGGTTACCGGCCTGCTCGTTCTCGATCTGATCATTCCCGATATGATCCCCATGATCGACGAGATCCTGCTGACCTTGCTGGCTGTGATCCTGGCTAACATAAAAAAGCGTAAGATTGCGTCCGATGATAACGTTGTCGAGGGTGAAGTTATCGACGATGAGCGGCCGGACCAGGCAGCACCCCGAAATTAATCCGTGGCCCAGTTGCGTACATACAGCACGTCCAGTTTGTTGATATCCCGCGACATCTCCAGCATCTCGATGATTGCGTTTTCCACCAACGCCGGCTGATCCAGGTGGATCGAGTGGCCGCTGGCATAGGCCACGACCTGCCTGGCGTTGGAGCTCAATCCCGTCAGTTCCTGCTGTAATTCCTTCCAGACGGCTTCCGATTTGTCACCGAAGTCATTATCCGGCCACACCCGCATACCACGCGTCAAGACCGTCAGCGGCACATCCGGCAGTTGATCATTCAACATCACCTGGTCCGCGCTTTCATTGAAATGTTCCAGTTCGGCAAGCTGTGTTATACGCGCCTTCCACGTGGACATGAGTGCGTATGCGAGCCTGCGGTATTCCTCGGGATAATTCCGGCCCAGCCGCGGTATGGCAACGCGCACGCTGTAACCCTTGCTGTTGTTGTTAACGCGGACGATCTCTTTCCTGTAAACCGGCATTCTCTTGTACTGTTGCGGGTGCGAGGCATCGACCAGCACCATTCCGGCCACCAGGTTCGGATGCTCGCTGGCAAAGTAGCGAATGTTATAACCGCCGAAGGAATGACCGACGAGCACATAGGGACCGGGAACACCGGCCCGGGTCAAAAGCAGGTAAAGCTCTTTGGCGATGTGCCGGGTTGTTCTCGGGCTTTTGGCCGGTTCGCTCCATCCATATCCGGAGCGATCATAGGTACACACGCGCGCGTACCTGGAAATCTGTTTCTGAATGTTGACCCATTCAAGGGAAAAACCGCCGAGACCGGAGTCAATCACCACGGTCGGGCTTAAATGGCCCTGGCAATTCAGGTGCATCTTGTGAGTGCCAACATCGACCAACACACCAGGCGCACGAAAATCCATCGCCCTGCCTGTTGCATTTGCCGCGCTGGGCAGGCAAATGACTGACACAAGGCCCCAGATTCCGAGAACCTGCAATCTGCGTAATATTGTGTTCAGTTTGTTTGTCATACTCGTTTCCCGTTTAAAAAGGTGGGGGGCGGGGAGCCCCCCACAAAGTCAGACCATTAATAAAAAGCTGATAAGCTACATATACATTACGTCTTCGGTTCTATCTCTTCGGTAACCACCTCCTTCATCTCTTCAGTTGTCTCTTCAGTTACTTCTTCCGCCTCGGCTGTTGCCTCGGCGACAGGGGGTGCTGTTTCTTCCATCACGGCCGCTTCCACCGCCGGCATTTCAGGTGCCTCGGGGTCCTCCTCGGCATACGCATAACCTGA
>JBFGPT010000234.1:0-3534 GCA_041564575.1 Gammaproteobacteria bacterium
CCGAGAATGACCACGCGGAAGTCGACCTGACCCGCACCGAAGCGTCACCGGCAGCGACGCAAGAAGACAGCGGCAAAGGCTTTTTTGCCCGCCTGTTCGGTGGTAGTGATACGGAAGATACCGCGCCGGCGGAGATGCCCGCCGAAGACCCGGTAGCACTGGCCGCTGACGAGGTCCTGGACGAGGCGCCGGTCACCCCGGATGACGCATCCGGGGATAACGCACAGGCCGGGACCGGGGAAGAACAATTTGAATTCTTTGACAGCATGTTCGCGGCCGGTGAATCGGAAGATGAACCGCAAGCCGCGCCGGGCGATGACAGCGTAGGTAATGATCCGGAAATTGCCATGGCCATGCCCGAGGCGGCGCCGATCTCCGAGACACCGGTTGAATACATCACTGAATTCGGCAGTGAGGACGCCACGGCGGATGCCGGGCAGATCCGGCCACTGGCGGTACAGGGGGACACCGGGGCGCAACTGCAACTGGCGGACATGTACTACCAGGGCCAGGGACTGAAGCAGGATTACACCCAGGCCTTCCTGTGGTACCGGCGCGCCGCCCAGCAGGGTAATGTTGATGCCCAGTACAAGCTCGGCAATATCTACCTGATGGGCGAAGGCGTGACGCAGGATGACCAGCAGGCGGCCCTGTGGTACGAAAAGGCCGCCAGCCAGGGGCACGATGCGGCCCGGCATAATTACGAAAACCTGCAACGCCTCTCGGCCGCGCAAACCGTTGCCAGCATGGAAGAGACGGCCGTACCGGTATCCTCGGTTACCCCTTCCCTGGCACCCGGGCAGGGACAATCCATCGCGAGGCAGAACAGTGTCGGGGACGAAGTCGACGATGAACTGCCAGCCGTCGAACCGAACGGTGCTGCAACAAGCGAGGAAAAGGGTTTCTGGGAATCGGCCGGCGAGTTTCTTGGCTTCAAGGATGAAGAGCGCGCGACAGCGGCAGCCGGCGCGAACACCGTCGAGGTCGAGGACGAGCTCGATGACGAGATGCCAAAACGCGTCGTGGCGGCGGCGCCAGCCCCGGCCAGCGGCGCAACCGATACCGAGGCCCTGTATGAACGCGGCATGGCCCATGCCTTTGGCGACGGCGTCCGCAAGGACTACGAGAAAGCCGCTGCATATTTCCAGCAGGCGGCGGCGCAGGGGCATGCCGGCGCCCAGTATCGGCTCGGCATCGCCTATGCCTACGGCGAGGGCGTGAAACGCGACGAGGCCAGTTCCATTGAGTGGTACCGCAGGGCGGCGCAACAGGGGCATACCACGGCACAACGCACCCTGGCGGCCATGTACCTGGACGGCAAGGGCGTGCCCCGCGACAAGGTCATGGCCCATGCCTGGTACCGCATCGTGGCCGATTCCGGCAATGTCATGGATATTCGCCGCCGGGACATGCTGCAAGAGGAACTCTCTGAACCGGAACTGAGCGAATCTGAGCGCATCGCGTCCGAGATCAATTCACGCCTGCACAATCTCTGAGGACCGCGCTGACCTCCGCGTGGCGCCGGGGAACTGCCCCGGGCCGCGCAGTTGCACCTTGCACTGGTGCCGTGTTGTCGTTTAGTTTCCTGCCTTATGCCAGATCACGCAGAACAGAATCTGATCGAGGTCTCCAATCTGGTCGGCCATTATGGTGACCAGCAGGTGCTCAACAATATCTCGCTGACGGTCGGCCAGAACGAGATCCTCGCCATCATGGGCGCCAGCGGCTCAGGCAAGAGCACCTTCCTGAAACATCTGCTGGGCCTGAAAACGCCCAGTACGGGCACCATCAAGATGCTCGGCCGTGAAATTACCGCCATGTCCCGTAAGGAACTGTACGAGCTGCGAAAGGATATCGGCGTTGCGTTCCAGGGCGGCGCCCTGTTCAGTTCCCTGTCGCTGATCGAAAACGTCGAGTTGCCGTTGCATGAGCATACGCAACTGGACAAGCACACGATCTCGATCATGGCGCGCATGAAACTCGAGATGATGAACCTGCTGGGTCACGAGAACCTGATGCCGGCGGAACTATCCGGCGGCATGCTGAAACGAGCGGGGCTGGCGCGTGCGGTGATCATGGATCCGAGGTTGCTGTTCTTCGACGAACCCTCCTCCGGCCTTGACCCGGTGACCGCGGCGGAACTGGATGAACTGATCAAGCAATTGCGCAATGTGCTTGATATGACCATCGTGGTCATCACCCACGACATGCAAAGCGCCATGAGTATCGCGGATCGGGTGACCGTTCTGCATCATGGCGACCAGATATTCACGGGTGATGTCGACGCGCTGCGCGCCTCAGTGGATATACGTATCACGAACATGCTGCACCGGCGACCGGCCGAGCACAAGGTCGATACCGACCATTACCTGGATCAATTGACGAAATGAAGATTATCGATTTTGTCCGCGCACTCGGCCGCATGGGGATATTCCTGGCGCAGGGCTGTGCCGGGATGCTGACCCCGCCCTACCGCTGGCATGCCCTGATCAAACAAATACATTTTATCGGCGTGCGGTCCTTAAGCGTGGTCATGCTGTCCGGCCTGTTCGTCGGCATGGTCGTGGCCTTGCTGTTCCAGGATACCCTGGTCCGTTTCGGCGCCACCAGCATGGCCGGATCCGCGGTCGGCCTCAGCCTCATCTGGGAACTGGGTCCGGTGCTGACCGCCCTGATGGTCATTGGCCGGGCCGGTTCCGCTATCTGCGCCGAGATCAGCATCATGCGCGCGGAACAGCAGATCGACGCGCTGGAATGCATGGCGATTGATCCGATCAGGCATATCGTCGTGCCGCGCATCGGTGCCGCCATGATCTCGATACCCATGCTGACGGCCATCTTTATCGTCATTGGCATCCTCGGCGGCTATTTCGTCAGCGTAGTCCTGTTCGGCCTGAGCCCGGGCGCGTATTTCCAGGGCATGGCCGATACCGTGCTGCTACAGGACCTGCGCATGTGCACGGTCAAGACACTGACCTTCAGCCTGCTGATCATCTGGATTGCCACCGGCAAGGGCTATTTTCTGCATCTGGTCGAGGGCGCCTATGGCTCCGAGGGCGTCAGTCATGTCACCACCTTGGCCGTGGTGCATTCATCCATTGCTGTGCTTTGTGCGGATTACCTCGTCAGTGCGATAATGCTCTAGGAATACACATTATGGAAACTTCCAACTACAAGACACACCGCGAATTCACCGTCGGCATATTCATGCTGGGCGGCTTTGCCGCCATTGTCTGGCTCGCCGTCAGTCTCGGCGAAATCGATTTTCTGTCCGGTGATCAGTACACGGTCAACGCCCGCTTTGTCTCGGCTTCCGGCCTGAAGGAAGGCGCCTTCGTCGAGGCCGCGGGCGTACGCGTGGGCAAGGTCAAATCCATCACCTTCGATTCCGCGACCTATCTCGCAAACGTCACGCTTTCGATAGACAGTCAGGTACTGATCCCTGAAGATGCCATTGCGTCGATCCGGACTTCGGGCATCATCGGTGACAAGTTTGTCAAGATTACACCGGGGGGTTCCGAGACCCTGCTGGGA
>JBFGPT010000235.1:0-3521 GCA_041564575.1 Gammaproteobacteria bacterium
ATACGGCCGAAGGGCGCGCCCGGCGACAGGGTTATTTCCGTGGGCGGCGACGCGGGCACATGCGCCAGCAGATGTTCAAGTGCGAGAAAGATCATGGTGCGTTTTTCATCAAGCGCGGCAAATTCTGCGGGGACGTCACAAGGGCAGGGCGCTAATCGGTCGAGTTGTTGCGCCAGGGCCTGCGTGTGCGTAAAGCTGAACACATGCAAGCGGTCATCCCGGTAACCTATGCCACGCAGTATCTCGCGGGTGATGTCCAGTTGTTGTGTTACGGCAGGCGTGAGTGACTGCGCCTCGGTCAGCAGAACCACGTGGCCGGCGCCCCAGGCAAGGGCGGACAGCCAGGTTTCCATTCCGCACGCGGCAATTTCCTCGAGCGCGCAGGGCAGAATGTAATCCGGCAGGGCATCCGGTTCCACATGCTGTTGCAGATTGGATTCGTAAAACAGGATACAGGGCCGGTTGCCACCGGCCTGCAGGTAATGCCGCAGCATTGTGCGCACGGCGGTCAGCGTGTCGCCGGCACGCGGGTAAGCATAGCTCATCGCACCGGTCGGGCATACGCTGGTACAGGTACCGCAACCCTGGCACAGGTAGGGATTGACCTGGATAACGAAATCCACCGAACTGATCGCATCTGCGGGACAGGCTGTGAGACACTGCTGGCAACCGATCAGCCCGCTGCTGGCATGTGCGCAGATCGAGGCATCGTAATTGAAGTATTTCGGTTTTTTAAACTTTCCGCGCAACCCGGCAAGCTCCGCGAAGCGTACGGACATGTCCCGCTGTTCCGGGCCGACCGCCGCATAGCCGATGGGCGATATCCTGCTCGTGATCAGCGGTGCCGGCCCGAGGTCGAGTACCACGTCGAAACAATCCCGCTTCAGCGCCGATTGCAGGCCCAGGTTTACCGGTTGTTCGTCATATCGCGCAAAAATGCGGAATTCGCCCAGATGCCCCGTCAGGTTTAACGGTGTGGTCACGTACAGGCACTCGGGCCCGTTGCTGGCAGCGTCCGTGCCCGGCGAGTCAGCGGTTTCCGTGCGGCATACGACCAGGATCGACGGGCGGGCAAAATGCGCCTGGATGATGTCCAGCAGGTCCGCCGCCAGGGGCTCGCCGGTGATCACCAACAGGCTGTTGCCGGCGTTGTAAAACACGGACGAGGTTGGCTCGACTTGCATATTGCTCACGGCCGCCAGGGCCGAATGCCTGGCCCGGGCATTGCTCGCCTGGTCCACGCTAGATGCCGTCATTTGCGTGTCCGGCACGGCGGTTTCGGCAATCACCCCGGGAGTGTTAGCCCCCGTATCTGCGCCGCCCCGGTCCTGTTCCCCGGCCACCGGTATATCCTGCTCCGGGTCGGTCCCGGCTTTTTGATCTGGTTCCAGCGCGATCCTGACTTCATGGGGCTTGATATCCCCCAGGTTAACGAAAAAGCGATAGTCTTCATCGTAATCATCCAGGCGATCCCGTTCATTGTATCGCGGGCTGTGAAACAAGCGCCTGAGTGCTTCCCGGTCTGCCGTGGCGTCGTCCGGTGAACTGCTTGTCTCGGGGTGTTCTTGTGTCTCATCGCCCGTGACGGCGGACTTCAGACGCGCGTCTGATTTTTGTTTTGACCATCTTGAGAGGAAGTTTTCCTCTTGTGCGGGCGATGCCGGCTCTTTTTTTTTCATTTTCACTCAGTCAAATGGATCTGGGCATCAGGGCATCCTGCGGCGTTTTGCCGGTGCCCGCGGTGTGTAGTTTTCAATGACAAAGGCTTCCACGGCCAGGTACAGCTGCGGGTCCATCCGGCAAGCGTAGACCTGCTCGTCGGCCTCCATGTAGGCCTCGGCCTCGCTGATATCGAAGCTGACCTGGAATGGTTGTGGATGTCCCTGGTCGCAGGTATGACAGATGACAAATGTCTTCGGGGTGGTGGAAGAAAGATTGTCGTAATACGCCTGGCAACTTCGGGGGTCGAGTTCTGTCCGCAGACCATGCCAGCGTTGGGTCCGTTGGCTGGCGTCGCTGGATTCATGGATCATATCCGGGCCCGGCGCACTGTCACCCGAGCCGGCCGGCAGAACGCCGTCCAGCCGCCAGCTGGTCTTTTGCCAGGCCGTCTTTAGTGGTGTTTCCGTGAAATAAACCGTGACGGGAATTGATATTTTTGTGCCTGGCATTATCAGGGATTCAGGTGTCAAGGTAACCGGGGGTGCGCCCCCGGGGGCGTATTTTCATTGGCCGGGATTGTACCAGAGAACCGCTGCAATCCTACCGGCTTTCGGGAAATACAAATAAATCGTACAATTCCCCGGCCTCGGAAGACGGCCGCACGATAAGCATCCCTGGAATACTGAAAGGAAAGAACTAATGTCCCAGCCAATGTTAAACGATCCCTTTTCTCCGCCGCAGGTGGCCGACCGAATCAAGAGCCTGGGTGTCAGCAAGGCCACCATGCCGGTATTACAAGCCATAACCCTGGCCCTGCTGGCCGGAGGCTTCATCTCTTTCGGAGCGATGTATTACACACTGGTCATGACCCAGGCAGGCGATGTCTACGGACCGATGCGCCTTTTGGGCGGCGTGTCCTTTTCGCTCGGTTTCATACTGGTGATCATCGCCGGCGCGGAACTGTTTACCGGTAATAACCTTATCGTCATGGCCTGGGCCGCGAAAAAGATCTCCAGCCTGTCCCTGATCCGCAACTGGACGCTGGTGTACTTCTCCAATATGGCCGGCGCGTACATCGCGGTGGCACTGGTATATTTTTCCGGATTTCTGCACGAGGGCCATGACATGGTCGGCGTGACGGCCATCAATATCGCCCTGCACAAGGTTGACCACAGCTGGGTCGAGGCCTTTACCCGCGGCCTGTTCTGCAATGCCCTGGTCTGTCTGGCCAGCTGGATGTGTTACGCGGCGCGCTCGGTGACGGACAAGATCCTCGCGGTCCTGTTCCCGGTCTCCGGATTCGTGGCAATGGGCTTTGAACACTGTATCGCCAATATGTTCATGATCCCGCTGGGCATGGTGGCCGCGGCCAACCCCGAGATTCTAGAACTGGCCGGGTATGGCGCCGATGAACTAGTTAACCTGAACGTCGCAGGTTTTATGCATAACCTGATACCGGTCACGCTGGGGAATATCATTGGCGGCGCCGTCATGGTGGCGCTGGTCTATTATTTCATTTACCTGCGCGGTGAAGGCAAGGGGATGTAATCGGCACCCGCGCAGTGCCCCGGGCACTACGTCCTGTTTGCCGACAAGCTCATACGGAGGTCATATTGCCGGTGAGGACTGTCGTAGATTCATTCGGGAAATTGCAGTCCTCGACGAGGCAGATCGTTTGAATGTTTTGATTGGTGCCGAGGACGACATGCAGGGATGCATCAGGATCGCGTGAGGACAGGAGTCCGGAGCGATCAGGACGCAGTCCTCGACGAGGCAGATCGTTTGAATGTTTTGATTGGTGCCGAGGACGACATGCAGGGATGCATCAGGATCGCGTGAGGACAGGAGTCCGGAGCGAT
>JBFGPT010000236.1:0-3507 GCA_041564575.1 Gammaproteobacteria bacterium
CCGATGTTCTGGGGGCCGTGACGGCCGGTTTACAGGCCTTGCTGGTGAAAACCGGCAAGTACCGGCCGGGCGACGAGGCGCAGCTTGGACGCCGGGCGGGCTGTGTCGGGGATATTTCCGCCGCCGTCGATTTCATTCTGGCACAACAACAATGATACTCTGAAAAAAATACAACATACCAACATTGGAGAAAGTTAATGGATACCACCCAGCACAACCTGGAGTCACTGTTCGAACAACTCGGTCTGGATAACTCGCAGGAGGCGATTGACCGGTTTATCAGTGCACACAAACCGTTGCCGCCTGATCAGCCTTTGCCTGCAGCGGATTTCTGGACGCCATCGCAGGCGGGTTTTTTGCGCGAGGCACTGGATGAGGATGCCGATTGGGCCGAGATCGTCGACCACCTGGACGCCATGTTGCGCGGCTAGACGCCGGGGTATTGAAATTCCTGGTATCTGTCCCGATTATTCAATTGCGGGCCGGATCACCTTGTCAGGTTTGAACGACTAACGATAGGTATACGAATTATGTTAAGGATCATTCTGTTTCTGGCGACGAATATCGGCATCTTGCTGGTGCTCAGCATCAGCATGCGACTGCTCGGTATAGACTCGCTGCTTGAGCAGCAGGGTGGCGGCCTGAACCTCACCGGGCTTTTGATCTTCGCTGCTATCTTCGGTATGGGCGGCGCCTTTATATCGCTGGCCATGTCCAAGTGGCTGGCAAAAAAATCCATGGGGGTGCACCTGATCGAAACACCGTCCAATGCGACCGAGCAGTGGTTGCTGGGCACGGTCGAACGCCAGGCCTTCCAGGCAGGTATCGCCATGCCTGAGGTCGGTATCTTCAACTCGCCGTCACCGAATGCCTTTGCCACCGGCATGAACAGAAACGCGGCACTGGTGGCCGTCAGTACCGGCTTGCTCGAACACATGGACAAGGGCGAGGTAGAGGCCGTGCTCGGCCACGAGGTCAGTCACGTCGCCAACGGCGACATGGTGACGCTGACGCTCGTACAGGGCGTGGTCAACACCTTCGTTATATTTTTCTCCCGCATCATCGGGCACATGGTGGACCGTATCGTGTTCAAGGTGGAACGCGGGCACGGCCCCGGTTTCTGGATCGGCACCATCGTCGCCCAGGTGGTGCTGTCCATCATCGCCAGTATCATCGTCATGTGGTTCTCGCGTTACCGTGAATTTCGCGCCGATGCCGGTGGCGCCGAACTGGCCGGGCGTAACAAGATGATCGGGGCCCTGCGGCGCCTGCAGCGGGCGAGTCAGCCCGAGCCCCTGCCCGACGAGATGGCCGCCTTCGGCATTTCTGGTTCAAAAGTGGCCGGCTGGAAGAAGCTGTTCATGACGCACCCGCCGCTGGAAGAGCGCATCGAGGCGCTGGAACGGGCGGTGATCTGAACGGTTTCGCGGCGCCGTTGTATTCCGGCGCGGCTTCTTTACCGGTATAATCGCGGCTTTTTTCGCCACGGAGGCGTGAAGACTTGCGATTACTCATCCCTATTCTGTTGTTGATGTGCATGCGCATGGCGCTGGCCGATCATGCCAGCGTCAGTTTCGAGACGGGCAGCGCCGGCGCCATCATGACCAATTCCGCCACCACCCTGGAACAGGGGCAGAGTGTCGCGGGTATCAACCTGCAGTTCCTGGAGCTGGATGATATATCGGACAGTCAGCTCGAGGCGGCCGGCACCCGTGACGAGGACCTGCACAGCGTCGATGATCTTTACCAGCTTGCAATCAGTTTTACCCACGGCATTACGGACAACTGGCTGGCCGGGATTTCCCTGCCTTACATCAAGCGCGGAAATGTCCGCGAGGCGCACAACGACATGGGTGTCGGCGAGGTGGAACTGGCCGGTGATTCGGCAGGACTGGCCGATATCCGCGTGTTTACCCAGTACCGCATATTTGCACGAGAGAGGACCAACCTTGCCCTGCTCGGTGGCCTCAAGATCCCCTCGGGGGAGGATGAGGAACGCGAACTGGAAGGCGGCATCTTCGAGACGGAACAGCAACCGGGGTCCGGATCCTGGGACCCCTTTGTCGGCCTGGCCTACGATCAGGCCTTCAACGGATTTGGGCTCAGCAGCCACGTGTTGTATACCTTTGCCAACGAGGGTGCGCAGGGCACGGACCTCGGTGATTTTCTCAGCTATAACGTGGCGGCAGTATTCAGGATATTCTCACCCGAAGGCCCGCATGAGCATCACCGTCATGCGCACGGATTTAATGTGCTGGATTATGTCGACATGGTGCTGGAATTGAACGGTGACTGGCGGCAGCGGGTCAGCATCGATTCCATCAACGATGAAAATACCGGAGGCCACATACTGTACCTGTCGCCGGGGATCAGGGCAGGCATCGGGCACCGCTGGTCCGTATTTACCTCCGTGGGGATCCCCGTGGCCAGGGATCTGAACGGCATCCAGAGCGAACCCGCATACCGCCTTGTCGGCGGTGTCAGCACACGCTTCTAGTCGGCACCGGGCTGCTGGCGCCGGTATTTTTTCGGGGTCAGGCGGTCCTCGCCAACCGCGCCGCCGGGCCGGTATCGAAGGTGTATAAAATCGTCCCGTTCCATGACGATATGCACCAGGTACGGTCTTTCCTCGAGTTCTCTCGCTTCCCGGGCATTTTGCGGCATCGGCGGGACTTCCGCATTCAGGGTCAGCAACGCTGCATTCAGTGATTCCACCAGTCTGCCCTCATCCAGGTCAAACCAGGCACGGCCGTGCGAGTCCAGGTCGATGGTGTAATGAGACATTCCCCCGGCAGGCGGCGCGTGATCGGTCACGCGGACAGAGGTCCTGAGTTCGGCGCAGCGATGTTTCTTGCATTCGAGCAGGCCGACCAGTTCGATCGTGATCTCCGCCGGTACCAGAATCCGCGTGTTATTGACGTTGATGGGCAAGGCCGTTGAAAGGGCGGCCGTCTCGCCCGGACGTAGGGCGCCCGCGGGCAGGCTCAGCAGTTGCCGGATCGCCGAATCCATAGCCGGATCCCTGGCGGCGAAGTCTCCCTTGTCGGAAAAGTTTTCAATCACCCATTGAGGCAATTTATTGTTAATGGTCTGCCGGCGGCCATCGGGCAGGAACGCGTCCGTGCGGGTATCGATTTCCAGCGTGAGGCGGGCGGCGTCATTGAATCGCGAGGCCAGGGCCAGTGTGCCGTTGCCGTGCAGCTTTTGCGTCATGATCTGCGGGTCCGATTCAGGGAAACCGCGTGTCTTGAGAATGAACAGTGCCTCCTGGCGATATTCATAGGCGTATTGCCTGTCACGCGAGAAATTCCAGCGCAGATCAACGCTGTGATTGCGGTCCGAGATCGCCGGGTAATCCGTCGTCTCGAGACGTTCGTAAAACCTTGAGCCGTCCGCGGCAGACACGGTTGCGGACATGAACAGCATGACCGTCGGGACATTCACCAGTGGCAATATTTTCATCTCCGGTTGTCCGCTTAGTTCAGGCGGGTATCATCCGCTGCCGTC
>JBFGPT010000237.1:0-3497 GCA_041564575.1 Gammaproteobacteria bacterium
CGCGGTATGGCCGCAGGAACGGCAGGGCGAATTTCAGGGGCCTGAGGCTTTCGGCCCGTGGCCGATCGGGTTGGGAAGTGCGCGCCATGGGCGGATCTTACCGCAACTGCAGGTCCGGCCCGGTCTCAGGCATTCATCTGCCGGAACAGGCGCAGGGCCATGAAGCCGACGATGACGACACCGAGGCCGAGCACGCCCCAGAGCAACAGGCGTTCCCAGGGGATCACGCGATCCGCCTGCAGCGCCGCCGCGCCGCGAAAGACCAGGGGTTCACCGGCGCTGGCGACATCAACCAGCGCGGCCTGTTTCGGATTGTTGATGATCTTGAGCAGCGCCTGCACCGTTTCGGCCGGCTCACGCACATTGGCATTGCCGTAAACCAGGGTGAAGGGTCCCGCGCCGCGCGCCAGGAAAAACACGTCGCCCGGTTCCCAGGCAACGCGCAGTTGCGGCATGGCCTGGCCGAGACCGTTAGCATTACTGAGCTCGAGCTGCCAGTAACGATCGTTATTGATGCGGGTATCGACCGGCCCGTGCTTGAGTTCGACGCCCTGCATGTCGAGGCGGTAGAAACTGCCGCTGTAACGGTGCTGCCAGCGTTCCTGTTGGTCATCGCGGCGGGAACGCACGCTGCCGTCGATCAGGGTATTGTGCTCCGGCAACAGGATCTCGAAGGCCTCGATTGGCAACAACGCGCGGTTCTCGAATTCATACACGGCGTGATCGGCGTCCGGCCGCACACCGGGCAGGGTGCTCCAGACCAGTTCCCGCTCGCTCAGCGAACGACTGTGCAGGGCGCGCACCGAATCGATGATGACGTTGTCCTTGCGCGCCAGCCAGGTAAAGCGCAGGTAGCGGTAATTTTTCTCCGGCAGTTCAACCGCGTTCTTGAGCAGGCGATGATCGCCGTAGTTCATCACGGCGATGGCGGTGTCGCCGACCACCGTGCGCCAGTGGTCGAGGTCCTCACTGCTTTCGATCATTGCGCGGCCGAGGAAACCGGCATCCACCCCGGACAACTGGAACTCCAGCTTGCTTACGCGCACATCGAGGTGACTCAGATCGATGATCACGTACTTGACGCCCGCTCTGGGATCGACCTCGATGCTATCGAGTTGCTGGATGCCGATGATGTTACCGTCACCACTGATGCTGATATCACGCCGCGCCAGATCACCATAGACCGGGAACATGGGCAGGTCCGTCGTGTACATGCTCTCGGTGCGGTCGGGGCGCTGCCGGCGGATGGCATGCGGGACTTCATCACCGGCATGGTTGAAGACCCGCACATCGCCGAGGTCGCGCCGGGTCGAGATGGTGTACACGCGTTCCGGCAGGCGCAGGCGGTAGATCGGCGAACCCGCTGTCATGTCGATGCGAAATCCCTCGGCGAAGGCCGACGGGTCCAGCGTGGCATCCGCGGCGGCGGGCAAGGCCAGCAGGCAGGCCAGCGTGAAGATCCATCTAGGCATGGGCACCCGGGTCCTCCTCGTGTTTCGGCGGTAAGGGCGAAAAATAACCGATAACCAGCATCAGTCCGCCCACGGTCAGGAAGGACACGATACGCGTGACCGTACCGCTGTCGGCCAGGTCTACCAGGAACAGCTTGACCAGGGTCACGCCCAGAAGGATGCCGCCGGCGAACCACAGGCGCCGCCAGTGGATGCGCGTTGCCGTCAGCATCATGGCCAGGGCCACCACCGTCCACAGGATCGAGATCGAGGTCTGGAAGACCTCGGAACGCATCAGGCTGTACAGGCGGAACGGTACCCCGCCCTGGAAATGCACCGTATGCGCGACCAGGGCATTCAGCCACAGGAACACGATAGCGGCCAGGATCATCAGCAAGGGTTCGGCCCGGAGTCCGGCCACCGCCGGGACGCTGCCCTGGCGCAGCGACCAGCACCAGTTAAACAGGTTGAAGATGACGAACCACTGGGCAATGTCGTAGGGATTCAGCACCGGCACCCACGGCAAGGGCGCGGGGTTGTTCTCGCGGAAACAGATGACCACGGTCCAGGCCGCGAGGTACGCGATCACCGGTAACAGGCCGCCGCCAAGATAGGCTGCCGCATGTTCGCGAATCGGCCAGCGCAGCCGCGTGCCGAAATTCAGCAGCAGCATGACGATGATCGCCGGTACCACGCCCCAGAACACCAGCGCCCAGCTGCGCATGCCCGCGACGTGATCGACCAGCATACGGCTGACGAACCACGCGCACAGGAACATCAGCAACCACTGCGCGGCGGCATGCCAGCTCACGACCAGGTCACGCGGCCAGACCCGGACGCGGTAAAGCAGCAGGTAGTGCACCAGGAATGCCAGCGGCCAGGCCAGGTAACCGAGTTTTTCAAAGGGTTGTGACAGGACCGCATCGCCCCAGCCGATGCCGGCGAGCACGGCCATGACCGGCAACAGGCCGGCGCCGGGCCAGGCCGTATCCGTCCAGGCGAGTTTTTCGCCGAGCAGGTACAGGGCCGCAACACTGAGGGCGCAATACAGCAACAGCGCATTGATCAGGTAATCATCGGCGACGAACTGCTCCAGCTCGGTGATGCCGGCGCCAAACCACCAGGCCAGGCCCCAGGCCAGCAGGACCCGGTGCAGTGCCTGTTCAAAAGGCCGCACCATGTCGCGGCTGACAAAATACTGGTAGGCGGTGAACAGGCCGGCGATGCCGATCAGGATCGAGCCGAGGAAGGCACTGTTAAAGGCCGGGGTATAACCGTGCGGCAGATCGATGGCGGCCAGGAAGGCGATGCCGGCGCCGACCTGCAACAGCAGGCCGAAGGCACGGCCGCTGAGGCGATTCTGCCTGAGACTGACCCAGGTAATGCCGGCACCTTCCAGCGACCAGGCCGCGGCGGTCCAGTGCCCGTCCATGGCCAGCGGTATGGCCAGGCTGAGAAAAATCACCGCCAGGGCCAGGAATGACTCGGTCAACATGCGCATGCCGTCCAGTTGCTTGTGCCACAGGACCCGCGCCAGCAACAGGTACAGTGTGCCCATGACGAGGGCCGAGTAGGCCTGGCCGAATTCGTAATTGCGCACCAGGGCGCTTTGCAGGGCGAAACCGACCAGCGGCGTACCGAACACCAGGGTGCCGTCGACCAGGCCCTTGAGTTCCGGCGGCTGGCGGTGGGCATAGAGGATCGGGATGGCGAGATAAAACAGGAAGAACAGTACCAGGAAGGGCTCGGTCGAGCTGAAAAATTCCGGCACGTAGTACTTTGCGCCCCACAGCGAGGCGATGACGAAGGTGAAGACGAAGCCGAGCCAGTTCAGTGCGCGCCAGGCGCGGTGCCAGGCAATGCCAAGAATACCGAGATTGAGCAGGCCGTAGTAACTGAACAGGGCGACGTGGCTGCCCTGCCCGGTCGAGGTCAGCACTGGCGCCAGGAATCCACCGACAGTGGCGAACACGGCCAGCGACTGGGCGTTCTGGATCACCGCCAGCAGACAGGAAAACACCACCAGCGCCACCATCAGGGCGAAGA